>NZ_JBXWSM010000054.1:0-28837 GCF_059613405.1 Ruegeria sp. BHSA118 | reverse complement strand
GTGACAAAAAGCCGGATCCGAACCCCGATCACGAGTCATGGTGCTGCAAACTGGCCTATGAAGCGATGGGCGGTATCGTCATATTTGGATGCAGCGGTTAACGACAACCCCCGAACGTTTTTTGAGGGCTGTTAGTGACTGAGGCAAAAACCAAGGTTTTTTTGACCGGACCGTTTCAGATTGTTTGTGACGACGGTCAGGATGTGACGCCTCGGGGCACCAAAGCGAAAGCTCTTCTTGCTTTGGTGCTTCTGTCGAAAAACGCGATACGCAGCAGGGCTTGGTTGCAGGACAAGCTCTGGAGCGAGAGTTCGCCCGCACAAGGCGCGGCGTCGCTGCGCAAAGAGCTGAGTGTTCTCAGCAAGCACTTTTCCAAGCACAAACTTGATATTCTTGAAATCACCCGTGAAACGGTGTCGATCAATCTGGCAGCAGTCGAGGTTGATCTGTTTGACGAGCAGCTCAGTTCCGATCGGGCTGAATTGCTGGAAGGGTTGGACGTTGCCGACCCCGAGTTCGAGGCATGGCTGACGGTTGAACGGCAGGCCTATTGGGACATCGATACAGACTCAGACGGACCGGTTCTGGCGGGCCGCGGTTTACCGGTGCATTGGGGGCGTTTGCGTCCAGCGGTTGTGGTTGAGCCTTTTGAAGTTGTCGGGGAAACGCCGGATATCAGCATCGCTGCTTCCTCCATACGAGACGAACTCATGTTTCTTCTGGGCACAATGTCCGACGTGATCGAACTGCGTGACGCGCGCAGGCAGGAAAGCCCGGTTGAAGGTTATGTTCTCAGCGGCAGCGTGGTTGGCGCGGAAGGCCTGCGGGTGGCCGCTCAATTGACGTCAACCGCAGATCAGGTGTGCCTTTGGACACAGAGGTTCCGCTTTCGTGCGAAGGAAACATTCGACGCGGTCGAAGAAATCGCCATGAAGGTCGTCGAGGCGCTCCAACTGCGATTGCGTGACGGGTATTGGTCGGAAATCTGGTCCGGTCGTGCCACTTCGACCGAGGCCTGGTCTGCATTCCAGAAAGCGCGCATATTGGAAAGTCAGGCAACCGAAGACGGGTTGCAGGATGCCATCCGTCAATACCGCGCCTGTCTTGAGTTTGACCCCGGATACCTGCCGGCCCGTGTGGCGATCGGTTTCTGTCATTTGGACATGATCCGCCTGGGCATGGATGCAAACCCGGCCGAGACGCTGGCAATGGTAGAGGCCGAATGCAAAAAGCTGCGCAATCTGAACCCGACTGACCCGTATTGCTCGGCCCTCCATGCCTTTACCCACAGTGTTGCCGGCAACACGTCAGAGGCTTGCAGCTTGATGCTTGCGGTCGTGGAACGTTTCAGCGGCAGCCCGGAACTGTTGGGATATTACGGCATCCTGTTGGTGTATGATGACCGGGCCGAAGAAGGCGTTTCGGTCTGCAAGAAAGCGTTGGCGTTGACGCCGCATCCGCCCATTTGGATCGAAGCAAATCTGGCAATCGCAATGATGATGACCGGGGACAAGGCCGCGTGGCAGCATGCCCATAACGTGTTGCGGGTCGACCCCGGACGCGTTCGTCCCAGGGTCGTGCTGTGCATGCTGTCCGCCGCCGCCGGGAACCATTCCCTGGCGCGTCGACATGCCCGGCAGATTCTGGAATTGCAGCCGGGCTTTACGGCCGAACGCTGGGCCTGGCCCGGCTGTTTCAAGAACAGGCAACACTACGAAAAAGGCGTGCGGCTGTTGTCGGCGGCCGGTTTGTGACGGGTCGTCAGGTTTCTTCCAGCACCTTGCGGGCCACGCGAAAACACTCCAGCGCCTGAGGAACACCGCAATAAATCCCGACCACGTGGATGATGGCGCGGATCTCTTCCTTTGAAACCCCGTTGTTGATGGCGCCCCGGCAATGAATTTCCCATTCATGCATTTTGCCCAACGCACCGATCATCGACAGGTTCATCATCGACCGGGTCTTGGCGTCGATCAAGTCGTCGCCCCACCCAAACCCCCAGCACCAGGCCGTCATGGCTTCTTGAAACGGACGGGTGAAATCGTCGGCGGCAGCAAGGTTTTTTTCCACATACTCTGCGCCCAGCGTGCTCTTCCTTTGCTCCAGTCCTTTCAGAAACAGGTCTTCGTCGAAAATGTCGGCCATTGCGGGTCTCCGGTGTGTCAGTGTGTCAGGCGGTGTTTGTAAAGGTGATCGTAATGCGGTTTCATCCTGCGGTGCACCTGTTTCACACGGTCTGGCGCGTCCGCGATGTCGATATGCGTGCGTGTCTGCGGGGCAAGCCCGGTCGATTTCGCGAGGTTGCCATGGAACGACCCGCCGTCCCACCAACTCAGGGCGGACGGATCACCGCCCGGCTCCCATGTCAGCGCCTCTTGGATGAATGGGATTCCCACCGCGTCACAGAAGGCCCGGGTCATGCCCTGTGGATCTTCCAGCAGGTCATCGCTGTCAATGACCGGCGGCGGAGTTCCGTTCAACGCCGTCAACAGATCGAACAGCGCGCGCTGTTCGGGAAAGCCAACCTCGCCTTCGGCAAAGTCCGGCCATTGCTTGTACATCGAAGTGATGGTCTTGGCCGGGTCCCGGATCAGGAAGGCGTGGGTGAAATGCGACAGAAACTCGGCATCCCACATGTGGTTGATGTAATGCGGAAAGTCCTTGAGAAAGACCGGCCTCCGTTTCGCCCGCTGCTGAATGTCCAGCCACACGCTGTCCAGTGTCAGGCCCGGCGTTGTCACGCCCCCTGGTTGGAACCGATGCCAAAGCGGGTCTTCACCCTGATACCACGCCTCGCCGAAGGGCTCGTGCAGGCAATCGAGATCACCGCGTTGTCGCATCATCCACTCGAACGCGGTTGACGTGGACCTGGGCACGGCCCAGAGCGCGAGGATTTTGTGCATGGTCATGGCCTCTCGAATAACTAAAGACGTTTCAGCAATTGCCCGTGCGGCTTATCGGGTGCGATACCGAGGGATTTGAAGATGCGCCAGTAAAGCGCGATGTCATGACCGATCACCGGTTTGCCCAGCGCGTCTTCAAGCGTATCGGCCAGATGCAGCGGGCGCTGGGGCAAGCCACCGGGTCCGGTGCGGAAATTGCACATGCCATTAATCAGAATCGCTTCGGCCTGAGGTGCCTTGTCGGCCACATATTCAAAGCTTTTCAGCGCCAGATCGCCGTCAAAGACCCAGCGACAGGAATTGACCTCTTCCTGACTGTCGAACCAGCCCTGATCGTGGAAATTCCCGGCCCAAACCACATCAAAGCCGGCTTCTTTCAAGAAGCCGACCGTGCCCTGCCACCATTCCGGCCAATGATAGGCGGCGTTCAGGGCAACCTTTTCGACATTCAGGTCACGCAATGCCTCGACCATGGCATATCCCGCCATGTGAAAGCGGGTGCCATATGTGTCTGACAGGTCTTCGCAGTGTTGCCGAACGCCTTCCACGCCCAGCCCGCAGGCATGGACCCAGTTCGAACCGACCTGACCGCAGACATCCACACCGTTGCGGGACATGCAGTGCACGAAGTCTTCGAGCATGCCAAAATTCTGTTTCCGCTGATCCAACCCGTGCACATAATCTGGCACGTGCAGCATCCACCCGTGAACACCCACGGTTTCGGAGCACATGCGCAGGAAATCCGAGGGCGCGGCGTCAAAATCGAACGGCGGGCAGGTGAACCCGACCTGATGGGGGAACAGTTTGTGCTCCGGGCGCCAGACTTCAGGCATCAGCATCTGCGTGCAACCTCGGCCACTAATCCACAGCCTCGCGCATCCATTGCTGAAGCCGCGCGATGGAATGTTCCGACATCACCCCGCAGCCCGGATCCAGAACAAGCGGTCCGGGGCGATAGCCCCGCGACTTGAGCCCGCGATGAACGGATTCCACAAGGCGGATGTCTTCCTCGACCGTGGTTTCGCGGTCCTGGACCGCCAGTTGCCGGATGACCGCACTGTCCGAGCCGCCCTCGGTATACCAGCCGCGCCAGACGGTGCAGTGATCGGCATCAACCGCGCGCCAGTGATAGGTGTTCAGCACATTGCCCGGATAGCACTGGAACGAGAACATCGGCCACAGGAACCATGACTGGTAATCGCCCGCATGGGGCACCGACAGGTCGATGGGATAGGTCATCTTGTCGAGGCTCTGGCATTCCGTCGTGTGACGCAGGACGTAGCCGCCGCCCGCGTCGGGCTGGATGTCATAGGTCTCAGGCTTGACCACGCCTTCGGCAAAGGTCGGGTGGTTGGTCGGGCAATGGTAGCATTCCGAGTAGTTCTCGACACTGACCTTCCAGTTGCAGTTTTCGGGGATCTCGACCCATTCCAGCGGTTCCAGATCGTCGATATGCGGGACGAATGCGCGGATTTCCTCGCGCACACCGGGGTACCATTCATCCATCGGGGCGGCGTTGTCGTCGAGGTTGACGAAAATGAAACCGTTGAACACTTCGGTTCGGACCGAGGTCAGGCAGATCGCGCTGCGGTTAAAACCGGGGACGGATTTGATGTTCGGTCCGGCGCGCAGCTGACCGGACAATTCATAGGTCCAGGCGTGGTACGGGCAGACGACAACGCGGGTATTGCCGGCACCTGTCACCATCTCATGCGCGCGGTGCTGGCAGACGTTATAGAAGGTGCGGATTTCGCCGTCGCGGCCGCGAATGCAGAACAGGTTCTGGCCGGCGATCTCAAACGCAAAGTAATCCCCCGTTTCCCGGACCTGCGCGACATGGCCCGCAAACTGCCACGTTCGGGCCAGAAGCCCCTGCATTTCCTGTTCGAAAATCGCAGGGTCGGTATAGTATCGCGCGTCCAGTGAGTGGGTCAGGGGTGCGTTCATTCGGGCTCCTCCGCGTAGAGGCCAAGTTGGTGTCTGCGTTGGTGAAACCGTTCCACCCGCTCGACGATCTCATCGCTGGACACTGCGATCACGAAGGACAGCAGCGTTTCCAGCAAGGCAATCGTCGAAACGGATGACGGAAAGAATTGCGGCGTGTCGGCGGCGACGACAAAACCGTGATGGGCGTTCAGGATCACCGGACTGGCCGGGCTGTCGGAAATACCGATGACGGTCAGACCCTGTTGCCGAGCCAGCTTGATCGCCTCGATGACTTCGGTGCGATAGGGGTGGCAGGTGATCGCGATCAGCACGTCCTGCTCATCTGCCCAGGCCAGATCGTCCACCGGGGTCGACCCGGGCCGGGGGATGGCGTGGAACTGCTTCATCCCGGTCGACGCAAGATAGGTGAAATTGCGCGCGTTCGCGTTGTTGACGCCAACACCCAGCGTGAAGATCTGGCGGCAGTTCCAGATATCCTCGGCGGCGGCCTTCAGGGTCGCAGCGTCGATTCCGGCAAAGGTTTCTTCGATATTGCGGATGGCCGCGCCCACCATATCGGCATAAAGCCCACCCAGTTCCCCTGACTTGCCAATGTCCTGCAACCAGCGTGCGCGGTCTGGAAACGACACGTTGCCCCGCCGAATCGCTTCGCGGAAGGGGGCCCGGAAATCTTCGTATCCCTCGAAGCCCACCTGTCGGGCCATGCGCACGAAAGTATTGGGTTTGACCTTGGCCGCTTCGGCAATCTCGCGCACCGTCGAAACCCCAACATCCGTTGGGTTTTCCAGAACGTAACGCGCGGCTTTCTGCGCCTCGGGGGTAAGGGCGTCCCACTCCTGACTCAGTCGGTCGAGGACGGTTGATGATACATTTGTGTCATTCATGATTGACGATGGTACATTTGTGGAATTAGCCTGTCGAGCAGAAACGCGACTCGGGAAGAGGAAAAATCATGTCCGGGAACGAACTGCCGTCGCATGCCCGTGTGGTCATCGTCGGAGGCGGCGTCATGGGGGTCGGTCTGGCCTATCATCTGGCGCATGAAGGGTGGGGCGGTGACACCGTCCTGCTGGAGAAGGCCGAGCTGACCAGCGGCAGCACCTGGCATGCAGCGGGGCAGATCACGCATTCGACGTCCAGCTTTGGGCTGGGTAAATGCGTGGACTACAACATTGGCCTGTATTCCGGTCAGTTGGAGGCCGAAACCGGCCAGCCCGTCACATGGCATGGCTGCGGGTCGTTCCGTCTGGCCTATACCGAGGATGAGATGGACTGGCTGCGCCACACCTTGTCGGTTGGTCGGTCGCTGGGCTTCAATATCGAGCTTGTCGGCACCGAAAAGGTGGCCGAACTGCATCCGTTCTACAATCTCGAAGGCGTTCTGGGTGCGCTGCATACGCCGGATGACGGGCATGTGGACCCGACCAATGTGACGATGGCGATGGCCGCTGGAGCACGGAAAAAAGGCGTTCGCATCTTTCGCAGCTGCCGTGCGACCAACATCACGCAGGCCGAGAATGGCGAGTGGGTGGTCGAGACCGAAATGGGCACCATCACCTGCGAGCATGTGGTGAACGCAGGCGGCACCTATGCGCGGCAGATGGGCGAATGGTCGGGGCTGCAACTGCCGATGACCTCGATGACGCACCATTATTTCGTGACCGAGCCAGTACCGGAATTCCAGAACCTGGACACCGAACTGCCGGTGATCCGCGATGACCGCAAAGTCTCGGGCTATATCCGGATGGAGCAGCAGCGCGGTCTGATCGGGATTTACGAGAAGGAAAACCCGAACTCGGTCTGGCATGACCATTGCCCATGGGAATACGAGAACTGGCTGTTCGATGCGGATTACGACCGGGTGATGCCGTGGCTTGAGGAAAGCCTGAACCGGATGCCGATCTTTGCCGAACTCGGTATTCAGCGCGACGTTCACGGGGCGATTTCGCACCCGCCGGATGGCAACCCTTTGATCGGACCAGCGCCGGGTGTTCGGAACTATTGGTGCTGCTGCGGGACGCAGATCGGCATCGGCTGGGGGCCGGGCCTAACCCGCGAATTGGCACGCTGGATGGTACATGGCGCTGCGGATATCTCGATGCGTGAGTTCGATCCACGCAGGTTCGGCAGCTATGCCACCAAGGACTGGCAGGTGATCAAGGCCGAGGAAGATTATTGCCTGCGCCACGAAATCCCGTTCCCGCATTTCAACCGTCTGGCCGGGCGACCGATCAAGCCGTCGCCGCTGTATGAGTTGCTGAAATCCAAGGGCGCGGTGCATGAAGAGGTCTATGGCTTCGAACGCCCCCGCTGGTTCGCCCGCGACGGTGTGGAACAGCGCGATCACTATTCCTTCCGTCGCACACCTGCCGACGACATGGTCGCGGCCGAGGTCAAAGCGGTGCGCGAAAACGTCGGCATCATGGACGTCACCGCCTTCACCAAGGTCGAGGTTTCGGGGCCGGACGCTTACGCTCTGCTGGATCGGCTGACCGCCAACCGGATGCCGCAGAAGGTTGGTTCGATCACGCTGACCCATATGCTGAACCGTCGTGGCCGTATCGAATTGGAGACCACGATTGTCCGCATGGCCGACGACCGCTTCTATCTGGTCTGTGCGGCCTTTTTCGAACAGCGCCTGCTGGATCATCTGGCGCAGCAGCGCGTGGATGAGGATGTGCAGGTAACTGCCCTGTCCGCAGACTGGTCGGCCCTGTCGCTGAACGGTCCCCGATCGCGGGATGTGCTGGCGCGCTGCACCGATGCCGATCTGACCAATGCCGGGTTCCGCTGGCTTTCGGCACAGGAAATCAACATCGCCGGTCACAAGGTCTGGGCCTTCCGCATGTCCTATGCCGGGGAACTGGGGTGGGAGCTGCACATGCCCAACGCCGCCTGCCTCGACGTCTACAACGCGCTTTGGGCGGCGGGTGAGGCACATGGCATCACCGACTATGGCAGCTTTGCCATGAACGTGATGCGGATGGAGAAGGGCTTCAAAGGCGCGGGCGAGTTGACCAACGAGGTCACTCTGGCCGAGGCTGGCGTGCTGCGCTTTGCCCGTACGGACAAGGATTACCTAGGCAAGGACAAGACGCTCAACACCGATTTGCCATGGATATGTGCCTATCTTTCAATTGAACCGGATGGAGAGATTGATGGGCATGGCGGAGAGGCGGTGCTGCTGGACGGGCGCGTCGTCGGGTCCACAGCGTCGGTCGCTTATGGCCACACCGTCGGCAAGATTCTGGCCTTTGCATACCTCAAGCCCGAAGCGGCCAAAGCCGGGACACAGGTGGAGGTCGTGATCCATGGCCAACCCCGTGCGGCCCGTGTCCTGGACAAACCTGCCTACGACCCCGACAGCCTGTTGCCCCGAACCGACGCCGCATTGGAGACCGCTTGATGAGCCTGCCCGATACGATGAGAGCCATGGTCACAATGGGCCATGGTGGCCTGGAACAGATGGTGATGCACACGGACTGGCCGCGCCCTGAACCTGCGGCTGGTGAAGTTCTGATCAGGGTCGCAGCCTGCGGCCTGAACAATACCGACGTCAATACGCGGTCCGGCTGGTATTCCAAGACCGTAACGGATGCGACCACCGGTGGCGCATTCGAGGAAGTCGGTGAAGAAGACCCGACATGGGGCGGCAACCCGATCACCTTCCCGCGCATTCAGGGCGCAGATGTCTGTGGGCACATCGTGGCCGTTGGCGAGGGCGTGGACAGCGCTCGTATCGGCGAGCGTGTCATCACGGATGGCTGGCTGCGTGATTCGACTGATCCCGGCAACATGAACAAGACAGGGTACTTCGGCTCGGAACGCGATGGCGGGTTCGCCGAATATACCACGACTCTGGCGGTTAATGCGGAGCCGATAACTTCGGACCTGTCGGATGCCGAACTGGCGACGTTCTCCTGCTCTTACTCCACCGCCGAAGGGATGCTGTCCCGTGCCAACGTGACGGAAAAAGACACCGTTCTTGTGCCCGGCGCCTCTGGCGGGGTGGGTGGTGCTTTGGTTCAATTGGCCAAACGCCGTGGCGCGCGTGTGATTGCGATGGCTTCCGAATCCAAACACGCCGACGTGGCCGATCTTGGCCCTGATGTGATATTGCCCCGCGCACCTGAAGATCTGCGGTCGGCGCTGGGCGACGAGAAGATCACGGTGGTCGCCGATGTGGTAGGTGGCCCTTACTGGCCGAACCTGATCGACGTACTGGAGCGCGGCGGGCGCTACACCTGTTCGGGGGCCATTGCAGGTCCGATGGTCGAGCTCGACCTGCGGACGTTCTATCTGCGCGATCTGACCTTCACCGGTTCGACCGTGATCGGACCCGAAGTCATGAAGAACCTTGTGGCATATATTGAAGCTGGTGAAATCAAGCCGGCTCTGGCCGCAACCTATCCTTTGGAGGAGTTGCGGGAAGCGCAAGCGGCGTTCATCGCCAAACAGCATACCGGCAATATCGTGGTGGTGCCATGACGCTGAATGATGTTCTCGAGGCGGCCCGCCAATTGCATCAGGCGCATCCTGACCTTGCCGCGTTTGCATCATGGCCGGACGATCTGACATCGACGGGTCTGAAGCCTGCTTACATTCCGGCGACCGATCTGGTGGGCGATTTTGGCCTTGATGGCGTGGCGTCAACCCGTGATCTGGTCGCGGCGATCAAAGCCAGCGCGCATCTGGCGCAATGGAAACACACATACACCGAAGAGGAAGTCGGTGCGGATTTCCTGAATCGGTACGGGTATTACGAACTGTTCGGACCGACCGGGCATTTCCACTCGACTCAATTGCGCGGCTACGTGGGATATTGGGGTGCTGGTCTGGATTATGACTGGCACAGCCATCAGGCGGAAGAGCTGTATCTGACCCTGGCGGGCGGAGCGGTTTTTCGCAGCGACGAGGATGAAACCTTCGTCGGCCCGAACCAGACACGCCAGCACAAAAGCCGGCAAAGCCACGCCATGACAACGACGGACCAACCGATCCTGACCTTTGTCCTGTGGCGAGGCGAAGGGATGGGCGACCTGCCCAGAATGGACGCCGCATGAAAATCACCCGCATCCGAATTTACCAGACCGGGCTTCCCTATGTCGGCGGTACCTATGTCTGGGGTGCAGGAAACGCGATTGCAACGGCCACCGCATCGGTGGTGGTGATCGACACTGACGCGGGTTTGCAGGGCTGCGGTGAGTTCACCCCCTGTGGCGAAAACTACATGGTGGCCCATTCCGAAGGTGTGACCGCGCTGGCGCGTCTTGTCGCGGGCAAGCTGCTGGGCGAGGATCCGCGTCAGGTGGGGCGGATCGAGCACCTGATGGACCATCTGGTACAGGGGCATGGCTATGCCAAGGCCCCGTTCGATGCGGCATGCTGGGATATTCTGGGTCAGGCGTGTGATCAGCCGGTCTGGATGCTGTTGGGCGGCAAGCTGACCGACGGCGCGCCAATGTACCGGGTCGCGCCGCAGAAAGCGGTCGAGGACACCGTGGCCGAGATGGACCGGTACCGGGAACAGGGTTATCGGCAGTTTCAGGTCAAAGTGGGCGGCGACTGGGCCAGTGACATTGACCGGATACGCACCACTGTACCGTTGCTGAAACCCGGCGAGAAAGCCATGGCCGATGCCAATCAGGGCTGGCGCGTGGACGATGCGATCCGCGTGGCACGCGAGACCCGGGATCTGGATTTCATTCTCGAACAACCCTGCCGCACGTATGAGGAATGCCAGCAAGTGCGCCGGATTGCCGAGCAGCCACTGAAGCTGGACGAATGCGTGACCGGGATCCATATGGCTCAGCGTATCGTCGCGGACCGGGGGGCAGAGATTTGTTGTCTCAAGATTTCCAACCTTGGCGGCATCAGCAAGGCCCGGCGGGTACGGGATTACCTGATCGACAACCGCATCCCCGTGGTCAGCGAAGATACCTGGGGAGGCGAGATCACGTCTTCGGTTGTCGCCCATTTCGCGGCGTCGACCCCGCCTGAATACCTGCAAAACACCACGGATCTGATGAACTACAACACGCGATCCACGGGGGTCGGCGGTCCTGTCGTGAAAGAAGGAAAGCTTTATGCAACCAATACGCCGGGATTGGGTGTAACCCCCGATTTTGAAAGCCTCGGCGCACCTGTGGCGGAGTATGCTCTATGAAGATTGAAACCATTACCGTTTTTCAGGTCGATTTGCCGCTCGAGCATCCCTATTGGCTTTCCGGGGGTCGCCTGAAGTTCGAAACGCTTGATGCGACGCTGGTCAGGCTCGAAACCGATACCGGTCTGGTCGGCTGGGGCGAGGGCACGCCCTGGGGGCACACCTATGTACCCGCGCACGGGCCGGGCATCCGGGCCGGGATCGAAACGATGGCCCCCTTCATCCTGGGCCTTGATCCGCGCCGCGTGCTGGACGTGGAACGGGCCATGGATCTTGCCTTGCCCGGACATCTCTATGCCAAAAGCCCCATAGATATGGCCTGCTGGGATATTGCCGGTCAGGCGGCGGGCTTGCCGATTGCCGATCTGATGGGCGGCGGATCGCGGACACCGCGCCCGATTGCGTCCTCGGTCGGGGCGAAAACCGTCGAGGAAACACGCGAGGTCATGGAGCGGTATCGCAAGCGCGGCTATATCGCGCATTCGGTGAAGATCGGCGGTGATGTCGAGCGGGATATTGCCCGTGTGCGGGATGTGGAAAGCATCCGGCAGCCCGGAGAGATTGTTCTGTATGATGTCAACCGTGGCTGGACGCGCCAGCAGGCCTTGAGGGTGATGAGCGCCTGCGAAGACCTGAACGTGATGTTCGAGCAACCCTGCGAAACACTGGATGATATCGCTGCGATCTCAAAGCTTCATGCATCCCCCGTGTCTGTGGACGAATCCCTTGTGACCTTGCAGGATGCCACCCGGATTGCCCACGATGGTCTGGCCCAGATATTCGGGATCAAGCTGAATCGCGTGGGTGGTCTGACCAAGGCCGCGCGGATGCGCGATATCGCGCTGGCCCATGGGATAGACATGTTCGTGATGGCCACCGGCGGAACGGTTCTGGCCGATACCGAAGCGCTGCATCTGGCCGCCACGATCCCGGATGATCATTGCCACGCGGTTTGGGCCTGTCAGGACATGATCACGGTTGATGTTGCAGGTGGTCGAGGGCCCCGCAACGTCGATGGCCATCTGCATCTGCCCGAAGCGCCGGGGCTGGGCGTGCATCCGGACGAAGCCGCATTGGGTGATCCAGTAGGAGAATATGCTTGAGAATTGACAAGATAACACTCTGGTCCGTCGATCTGACCAGCCATGAAACCTATCACATGGCCGGCGGCAAGACCTGCGCGACCGTGACATCTCATATCCTGCGCCTTGAGACGGATACAGGTCTGACAGGTTGGGGTGAGGTCTGCCCGATCCCGCATTATCTGCCTGCCTATGCAAATGGAGTACCGGGGGCCATCGCTGAAATGGGTCCCGAGATTCTCGGGGTTTCGCCAATTGGGGTCGATGCACCGATGCGAAAGCTGGACGGGTTTCTGCAAGGCCACAGCTATGCAAAATCGATCGTCGACATTGCACTGTGGGATCTGTTCGGCCGCGCGGCGGGGGTGCCGGTTTACGCGTTGCTGGGCGGGCGGACACGGGCGGATATGCCGCTTTACCATTCGATCACATGTATCGCGCCGGACGAAATGGCGCGCATCGCCAAGGCAGCCTTCCAGACGGGCATTCGGCAATTCCAGGTCAAGCTGGGGGTCGAGGGCGATTGGCAGGCGGATGCCGAGCGGCTGATCAAAGTGCGCGAAGCCGTGGGAACCGGGCCGCTTGTGTATGGCGACTGGAACTGCGGCGCATCGCGCCTTCAGGCAACGCGAACCGGGCGCGCGGTGGCGCATCTGGATGTGATGCTGGAACAGCCCTGTAAAACACTGGAAGACTGCGCCGCTGTTCGTCAGTCGACGGGTCTGCCCATGAAGATCGACGAAAATGCCTTTGATCTTGCATCGCTGATGCGGGCGCATGAGTTGGGTTGCATGGACGCGGTGGCGTTGAAACTGTCGAAATTCGGCGGTCTTTCAGCAATGCGCCGTGCACGCGTTCTGACCGTGCAGCTGGGTGCCGAGATTTGTGCGGAATGCACCTGGGGATCGGATATCGTCACGGCGGCCTCGCTGCATTTTGCGGCTTCAACCCCGCATGGATCGCTGATGAACACTTGCGACTTGTCCTCTTACGTTGCCCCGCGCCTGTGCCCTGACGCACCAAACCGTGAAAACGGTCGGATTGCACCGCCCGAAGGCCCGGGTTTAGGTGTGACACCTGACCCAGAAATTCTTGGCGCCCCGATTTTGGAGATTGATTGAGATGCTGAAGATCCAGACACAGTCCGAGTGGATTGCACGCGCAAAAGACGTTCTGCCAGCTGGCGGTTTCGGCAACTTCGATCCGGGCATCATCATCGCCCGAGGCGAGGGCAGCCATGTCTGGGACGAGGACGGAACCGAATATATCGACTATCTGATCGGGTCCGGCCCGATGCTGCTGGGCCATGGCCACCCCGAGGTGATGGAAGCGGTGCTGGAGCAACTGCCCAAAGGCATGACCTTCTTCGCCAACAACAGCAAAGGCATCGAACTGGCCGAAGCCATCATCGAAGCCGTCCCCTGTTGCGAGCAGGTGCGTTTCGTTGCCTCTGGGGGCGAAGCAGACATGTACGCCATGCGGCTGGCGCGCGCCTATACCGGGCGCGACAAGATCCTCAAGTTTGAAGGGGGGTATCACGGCATGAGCGCCGAGGCGCAGATGAGCCTGGCCCCCAGCCGCCGGGTCAATTTCCCGCAGGCCGTTCCCGACAGCGCCGGTATCCCCCAAAGCGTGGCCGAGCAGATGCTGATCGCGCCTTTCAATGACCTTGACGCGGTGGCGGCGCTGCTGGACGAACATGATGATGTCGCTGCGATCATGGTCGAACCCTTGCAGCGGATCATCCCGCCCGAGCCGGGGTTTTTGCAGGGCTTGCGGACCTTGTGCGACAAATCTGGTGTGCTGCTGATTTTTGATGAGATCGTCACCGGGTTCCGTCTGGCTTATGGCGGCGCACAAGAGCGATATGGCGTGACCCCGGATATCTGCACGCTTGGCAAGATCACCGGCGGCGGATTCCCTCTGGCGGCATTGGGTGCCAGCGCCGAGATCATGAAGCATTTCGACAAATCGAAAGTCGGAGAACAGGGCTGGCTGATGCAGTTGGGCACTTTGTCCGGCAACCCCGTCGCCTCAGCGGCGGGGCTGAAGACGATGGAGGTTTTGCGGCGCGACGGCACCTATGAACACCTGCGCTCGATTGGGAGGCAGTTGCAGCAGATGCAATCGGACGCTTTGAATGAGGCGGGCATCGCCCATCGCATCTGCGGTGACGAGACATTGTTCGACATTTATTTCACCAAGGCCGAATGTCGGGATTATCGCAGCGCAAACCATGATGATCCGCAGCGCAATGCCACTTACAATGCAACCTTGCGGGCGCATGGGGTCTTCAAGGCTCCGGGCAAACTGTACCCGTCGCTGGCGGTTACCGAAGCGGATCTGGAACAGACCAGAGAGGCCGTTCGTCACGCCGTTGACGCGATTTCCTGAAAGCGGGTCTGGCACAACGCAATCTGGCACAACGTAAACGGGTCGCCGTTGAACTCAACAGCGACCCGCTACCTTTGGAAGCCGGGGGTCAGCCTCGCCCCCTCGAATACTGATTAAAACACCGGCAATCTGAAAACTTTTCGATACTTTCGAGACTGACCCGACTTCCTCTTCGGTATGTCACATTAATGCCTGATCGCGCCGCCTTCTACAGTGATCAAGTTCACACTAGGAAAATTTATTGTGAATTTTTCCAATCGAATAGATCAGGCCCCGCCTGTTCAAGCAGTTCAGCCGCCATCGCGCGGGCCATCTCAGGCCCATCCTCGACGGGGCCGGCCATATCCCTGCTGGCGGTTTCCGTTCCGTCCGGGCGCAGCACTTCGCCTCGCAGCCTGAGTTTGCCGCCGTCAAGTTCGGCAAGGCCTGCGATCGGGGTTTCGCAGGACCCGTCCAGCGCGGCCAGCAATGTGCGTTCAGCAGCCAGGCGCCATCCTGTTTCCGTGTGATGGATCGCTTCAAGCATTTCAGCCGCGCGCATGTCGTCGCTGCGCCGTTCAATGCCGATGGTGCCCTGCGCGATTGCCGGCAGCATGTCGTCAGGGGAAATGGCGCTGGCCGGAACCTCTTCCATTCCCAAACGGCGAATGCCTGCCATTGCCAGAAACGTGCAATCGGCAACCCCGTCTTCAAGCTTTTTCAGCCGTGTCTGCACGTTTCCGCGAAACTCGACCACTTTTAGATCCGGCCTCCGGTTCAGCAGCTGCGCCCGGCGTCGCAAGGACGAGGTGCCCACAACGGCGCCTTCGGGAAGATCGTGGATCGAGCCCAATCGCGGAGAGATGAAGGCGTCGCGCACATCCTCGCGCGGCAGGAACGTATCAAGGATCAGCCCTTCGGGTTGTTCAACGGGCATGTCCTTTGTTGAATGCACGGCGATGTCGATCTCGGCGCGCAGCATCGCCTCTTCGATTTCCTTGGTGAACAGGCCCTTGTTGCCGATTTCCTTCAGCGGTCGATCCGCGTCGATCATGGCGCGATTGTCACCGGTCGTCTTGATCACCACGATTTCGAACGCATCCTGTGGCAGATCGAACGCATCGCTCAGACGCTGTCGCGTTTCATAGGCCTGAGCCAGAGCAAGCGGCGAGCCACGAGTGCCGATTCTGAGGGGCGATGCGGGGGTGGGCAGGGTCAAAGTCATGTGCACAGCTTTAGTCGCGTCACATTGCCCTGACAATGGGGGCTGAGCTTGACAAATTGCCGCCGAAGGACGACCCGTTGCCAAAACCTGAATGCTGGGGACAAACATGGCCGAGACAAAGAAACTGCTGCGGGCGCTGGCGGGTGAAGTACAGGATGTGCCGCCGATCTGGATGATGCGTCAGGCGGGTCGGTATTTGCCGGAATACCGGGCCACACGTTCTCAGGCCGGGGATTTCCTGTCACTGTGCTACAATCCTGAACTGGCAGCAGAAGTTACCTTGCAGCCAATTCGGCGATATGGGTTCGATGCGGCGATCCTGTTTGCCGATATCCTTCTGGTGCCACAGGCGCTGGGGGCTGATCTTTGGTTCGTGACCGGTGAAGGCCCGCGTTTGTCCACCATCACGCAGCAGGCCGAGTTTGATGCGTTGAAACCGGTTGACGCTATTCACGAGACATTGTCACCGGTTTACGAGACGGTGCGCATTCTCTCGCGGGAGTTGCCGTCGGAAACCACCTTGATCGGATTCGCAGGCGCGCCGTGGACTGTGGCCACCTACATGATTGCAGGGCGCGGCACGCCGGATCAGGGTCCAGCACATGCGCTGCGCGAAGGTGATACTGCTTTGTTCGAGGCGCTGTTGGACCGCATCACCGCGGCAACGATTGAATATCTGTCCGCTCAGATCGACGCCGGGGCCGAGGTGGTCAAGATATTTGACAGTTGGGCGGGGTCTTTGAAGGGCGAAGCTTTCCGCAAATACGCGGTCGAGCCGTGCCGGGTGATCACGCAAGCCATCAAGGAACGTCATCCCGGCATCCCCGTGATTGGATTTCCTCGGGAAGCAGGCGACGGGTATATCGGGTTTGCCAGGTCGACCGGCGTGGATTGCGTGGCGCTGGACAATTCAGTGTCGCCCGAATGGGCAGCCGAGAAAGTGCAGATTGATGGCTGTGTGCAAGGCAATCTGGCATCGTCGCACATGGTTACTGGCGGTCAGGCGCTGGTGGATGAAACCCGGCGCATCGTGCGCGCCTTTTCCAAGGGGCCGCATATTTTCAACCTCGGCCATGGGATCACTCCGGATGCCGACCCGGGCAACGTTCAGCTGATGATCGACACGGTGCGCGGCGGATAGAGCGCGTGGGAGGGGGCCAGCCCCCTCTTGGCCGCTGGCCAATTCACCCCCGGGATATTTATGGCCAGATGAAGAGTGCGTCAGGTGCTTTCCGGGGCTTGGAGTTCATTCAGGATCTCGGCGGTGTGTTGTCCGCGCGCCGGGCTGGGCTTTGGTTGCCACTGGTGTGTGGAGAAGCGTGGGGCGGCGGCGGCCTGTAGGGTGCCGTCAGTCTGGCGCCAAGATTGACGGGCCGCATTCATCGGATGGGCTGTGGCCTCGTCGGGGCTGAGTACCGGGGCGACGCAGGCATCTGACCCGTCGAACAGCTTGGCCCAATGTTCGCGCGGCCTGGATGAGAAGATCTCGGCCAGGCGCCGGGTCAGGTCGGGCCAGAGCTTGCGGGTGTACTGTTGTTGGAACGCCGGGTCCCGGGACAGGCCCAGTATTTCCAGAAATCGGGCGTAGAATTTTGGTTCGAGGCATTGGACCGAAATAAATCCGCCGTCCGCGCAGGTGTAGGTTCGGCTCCAATGCGGGCCGTCCAACAGGCTTTGGCCGCGGGTTTCAGACAGGTTTCCGGTTTGGCGCATGGTCATCAGAAGGTTCATCATATGGGCCGAGCCGTCGTAGATGGCAGCATCGACCACGGTGCCTTTCCCGGTTCTTTGCGCGTTGATCAAACCTGCCAGGATGCCCGCGACAAGGTACATGGCGCCTCCGCCGATATCGCCGACCAGGGTTGCCGGGGTTTGAGGCGGCTGATCCGGGAGAGAGGCGTACCAGAGCGCACCGGACAAGGCGATGTAATTCAGGTCATGCCCAGCCGTGTCAGCCAGCGGACCATCCTGCCCCCAGCCTGTCATGCGGCCATATATCAGTTTTGGGTTGCGGGTCAGGCAAAGATCCGGGCCAAGACCCAGCTTCTCCATCACGCCGGGGCGAAAGCCTTCGATTAGTGCGTCTGCCGTGTCAATCAGGCAGCGGGCGGTCGCCAGATCTTCGGGATCCTTCAGATCAAGCGCGATTGATCTTTTGCCGCGGTCCAGAAGCGAGCGGTCGGGCATGCCCGGTGTTACTGCCTGGCCTTTGCGATGGATCGTGATGATGTCGGCGCCCAGATCAGCAAGCTGCATGGCGGCAAACGGGCCGGGGCCCAGCCCTTCGATTTCGACTATGCGTATTCCATTCAGCATCGGTGCCCTCCGTTGTGGCAGAGTTTGCGGGTGGGTTGACGGATTGCAAGTTGGAATTGAGCATGGTTCTGACAACCATTACAGAATGCGCAGCACGTTGTGCGAAATTGACCTGTTACAGGCTGGTTCGGCGCGATAGGGTCTCGGTCGGAACGGGGAACGGATATGACGACCATTTTGTCCATCAAAAATCTTCGCAAGTCTTATGCGGATGGGTTCGAGGCGCTGAAAGGTGTGTCTCTGGATATTGAAGAGGGTGAG
This sequence comes from Ruegeria sp. BHSA118, assembly GCF_059613405.1. NCBI lineage: Bacteria > Pseudomonadati > Pseudomonadota > Alphaproteobacteria > Rhodobacterales > Roseobacteraceae > Ruegeria > Ruegeria sp. BHSA118. The sequence goes on along the minus strand of NZ_JBXWSM010000054.1, from coordinate 10,564 downwards.
ATACTTGCGCTTCTGGGACCAAATGGCGCCGGAAAGACAACCCTGATTTCGACGATTTGCGGAATAACGACTCCGACCTCTGGGGTGGTCACGGTTGGCGGACATGACACCCAGTCCGATTATCGCGCAGCGCGCAGGATGATAGGGCTTGTACCGCAAGAGATCGCGTTGGAACCGTTTGAAAAGGTCTGGAACACGGTCCGGTTGTCGCGCGGGCTGTTCGGGCTTGGCAAAGACAACGCGCGGATCGAAGAGATTCTGCGCAAGCTGTCCCTGTGGGACAAGCGCAACAACGCGATCAAGGAATTGTCCGGCGGCATGAAGCGGAGGGTGCTGATCGCCAAGGCCCTGGCCCATGAACCCCGGGTGCTTTTTCTGGACGAGCCGACTGCCGGAGTGGACGTCGAGTTGCGCAAGGATATGTGGGCGCTTGTGGCGGAACTGAAACGGGACGGTGTCACCATCATTCTGACCACCCATTACATTGAAGAAGCAGAAGCGATTGCGGATCGTGTCGGCGTCATCGACAAGGGTGAACTTTTGCTGGTGCAGGACAAAGACACACTCATGTCGCAGATGGGAAAAAAGCAGATCGAAGTCATGCTGACCGAACCCATCGATCGGATTCCCGACAGTCTGGTCAGCCACAATCTGGCCCTCAACGGCGCGGGTGATTGTCTGATCTATACCTACGATACCCATGCGGATCGTACCGGCATAACGACCTTGCTGAATGACGTGTCCGAGGCCGGGTTGGTGTTGCGCGACGTGCAGACCAGACAATCAAGCCTGGAAGAGATTTTTGTCAATCTGGTATCCGGAGAGGCCGCATGAACTGGACCGCGATCGCTGCCATCTACCGGTTCGAAATGGCCCGTTTCTTTCGCACTCTGGCACAAAGCTTTCTGTCGCCTGTTCTGTCCACGTCGCTTTATTTCGTGGTGTTTGGCACCGCCATCGGCAGCCGTATTCAAGAAGTCGAGGGCGTTTCATACGGTGCGTTCATCGTGCCGGGGCTGATCATGTTGTCGGTGGTGATGCTGTCGATTTCGAACGCGTCGTTCGGAATTTACTTCCCCAAGTTTCTGGGCACCATCTACGAGCTGTTGTCTGCTCCGGTCAATTTCATCGAGATCGTGATCGGATATGTCGGTGCCGCCGCAACCAAGGCGCTGTTTGTGGGGTTGGTGATATTGGTCACCGCGACGTTTTTCGTCGATATTCGGATCGAGCATCCATTCGCCATGGCCGCGTTTCTGATCCTGTCCTGTCTCAGCTTTTCGTTGCTGGGATTCATCATCGGCATCTGGGCCAGCAACTTCGAGCAGATGTCGCTGGTGCCGCAGCTGGTGGTGACGCCACTGATCTTTCTGGGGGGCACGTTTTATTCGATCTCGATGCTGCCGCCATTGTGGCAGACCATCACGCTGTTCAATCCCGTGGTCTATCTGATTTCGGGTTTCCGCTGGTCCTTTTACGGGCTGGCAGATGTGCCGATTGTTTTCAGTCTTCTTGCCATTGTCGCGTTTACAGGGCTGTGCCTGGCCGTCATAGGTTGGATATTCAAAACCGGCTGGCGCATTCGCAGTTGACCCTCGCCAAGGCGTTGCATTTTTGCCCATCGGGTGAGTGAATTTGGTTCACGTCGCGTTTTACGCCGGCAGAGTCCCTTGTTTACGGGTTGGCGGCACTCTACATCGGCACCCATGAAGCTCAGCCTGCCGTTTGTAAAAAAGCACCCTTGCGTGGCCGTTGTCCGTTTGTCCGGTTCCATTGGAATGGCCGGTCGCGGGTCCTTGAACGATACCACCCTGGCCCCGGTTCTCGACAAGGCGTTTCGAAAGGGAAAACCTGCGGCTGTCGCCCTCGAGATCAACTCTCCGGGCGGGTCGCCTGTACAAAGTTCTCTGATCGGCGCCCGAATTCGGCGTTTGTCGCAAGAGCTGGACGTGCCCGTGATAGGGTTTGTCGAAGATGTTGCGGCATCCGGAGGGTATTGGCTGGCGGCCGCCGCGGATGAGATCTGGGCCGACGACAGTTCGGTTCTTGGCTCGATCGGAGTCATTTCGGCAGGTTTTGGCGCGCATGTCTTCCTGGCACGGCAGGGGTTCGAGCGGCGTGTCCATACAGCGGGCAAATCGAAATCGATGCTGGATCCCTTTTCACCGGAGAAGAAAGAGGATGTGGCGCGCTTGCAAGGGCTGCTGGGCGACATCCACGAAAACTTCATCGCGCATGTCAAAGCCCGCCGGGGTGACAAGCTGGATCTCAGTGCTGATCTTTTCTCGGGTGAAGTCTGGCTGGCGCGTCGTGCGCATGAATTGGGTTTGATCGATGGTATCGCCCATCTGAAACCCAAGATGCAGGAACGCTTTGGCGACAAGGTCAAGTTCCGCCGTTATGGCGTGCGCAAACCGATCTGGTCGCGGTTCGGGGTCAGCCTGGCACAGGATGCCATTGCCGGATTAGAGGAGCGTGCGGCCTACGCGCGTTTCGGTTTGTGACGTGATCATCAAGGCTGTCACACTTTTTCTGATTGGCATGGGTGTCCTGGCGATGTTCGGCAAACTGCGCTTTCCGGGACAGAAGAAACTGAGTTCGGCCAAATGTCCGCGCTGCGGACGGTTTCGCATAGGCAAAGGCCCTTGTGCCTGCGAAAAAGGAGGTCGGACTTGATCACCACTTGGCTGTTGTCTGGTCTTGGGCTGTTGATCCTGCTGCTTGCAGGTGATGCGCTTGTGCGCGGTGCTGTGAACCTGAGCCTGCGTCTGGGTGTTCCGGCGTTGATTGTCAGCCTGACGATTGTGGCCTTTGGCACGTCTGCACCCGAGTTGTTGATCGCCATCAGCGCATTGAAAGAGAACGCTCCCGGTATTGCGCTGGGCAACGTTGTCGGATCGAACACGGCCAACATCCTGTTGGTTCTTGGACTGCCCGCATTGCTGGCTACGATTCACACCAGTGAATGTGACAGCCGCAGAAATTACGTCTTCATGCTGATGGCGACGGTTCTATTCATCGGGCTGGCTTTTTGCGGAACATTCACCTTTTTCAGCGGTCTGATCCTGCTGGCGGCGTTGAGTCTTGTCCTCATGACTGCCTTCCGTGAGGCAAAAGCACATCGCAAGGCCTGTGGTGAGGCTTGCGCGGATGATGACGAGCTTGAAGGCCTGGAAGAAGCTGATCCTGACATGCCCTACTGGAAGGTATCGATTTACCTGACCCTGGGGCTGGTGGGGCTTCCGATGGGCGCTCATTTGCTGGTCGACAACGCGACCGTCATCGCAAGAACCTATGGGGTCAGTGAAACGGTCATCGGCCTGACCCTGATCGCGGTTGGAACCTCTTTGCCCGAACTGGCGACGACGCTTATGGCCGCATTGCGCAGACAGGCCGATGTCGCGCTGGGCAACGTGATCGGTTCGAACATGTTCAACCTTCTGGCCATCATCGGGATCGCAACCTGGTTCGGGCGCATTCCGGTCGATCCGGAATTCCTTCGGTTCGATCTGTGGGTCATGCTGGGAGCATCGCTCTTGCTGGTTCCGTTTGTATTCCTCAAACGCGACATCTCGCGCGTCTGGGGGTTGGTGTTGACTTTCCTTTATGTGCTTTATGTCATCGTACTGCTGGTGTGATTTGACCAAACGAGGTGAAGTATGACCCGAGCTTTAGTCACTGGCGCCGGTATTCGTTTGGGCCGGGCCATGTCTCTGTATCTGGCAGATCGAGGTTTCGATGTGGCCGTGCATTACGCCTCGTCCGAAGGTCCGGCGCAGGAGACGGCAGCAGAGATACAGGCCCTGGGCCGAAAATCCGTGACCCTGAAGGCCGATCTGCTGGATGAAGCTCAGGTTCAGGCGCTGCTGCCCAAAGCGGCCGAGGCGCTGGGCGGGCCAATCACATGTCTGGTGAACAACGCTTCGATTTTCGAATACGACAACATCCGCACGGCAACCCGGCAAAGCTGGGATCGACATCTCGACAGCAACCTGCGCGCGCCCTTTGCGCTGACGCAGGCCATGGCAAGTCAGGGGCTGAGCGCCGGAACAGATGAGAATGGTGAACCGCTTGCAGCCGGCCTCATCGTCAACATGGTGGACATGCGTGTGCGCAAACTGACGCCCGAGTTCATGTCATACACCATTGCAAAGATGGGTTTGTGGACTCTGACCCGAACGGCGGCGCAGGCATTGTCTCCGACGATCCGTGTCAATGCGATTGGGCCGGGCCCAACGATGCAGGGCCACCGCCAAAGCCAAGAGCATTTCCAGGCACAGCGTTCAAATACCGTTCTGGAGCGGGGATCCAACCCGTCTGACATAACCGCTGCGCTTGGGTATTTTCTGGATGCACACGCGGTCACCGGACAGCTTTTATGTGTGGACGGCGGTCAGCATCTGGGTTGGAAAACTCCGGATGTTCTGGGTGTAGAATAAGTAATTCTGCTGCAAGTTTTGCACCGCTCTCAATCGTGTTACATGCGCGTTACAAAAATGTCTTTTTTTTCATACACTTGCTAAGTATGCAAAAAAATATCATTTTAAAACAAATACTTGATAAGTTGCCTATTTTTTGTGCAAGTAAAGGAAAAGGCAAGGAAACAAGGGGATTTCCGATCTTCCGGAATTTTATCTTCACACTTATCCACAGAAACCGTGGATTTGTTTTCTCTTGATCTGACAGGCGTGAGATTGCAGCCATTGCCAGAGAATCATATCTCAGGATCATGACCACCGACAGCGAATCATCCCCTACCGGCTATGCCTGCATTCAGCGCTATGTGAAAACGCTGGACAGTTCTCCGGGCGTTTACCGCATGCTCGATGCCGACAGCCGGGTTCTGTATGTCGGCAAAGCCCGAAATCTCAGGGCACGGGTGTCGAATTACACGCGGCCGGGTCATTCGGGGCGGATCGAAAAAATGATCGCCGCGACGGCCTCGATGATGTTCCTCACCACGCGAACCGAGACCGAGGCCCTGCTGCTCGAGCAGAACCTGATCAAGCAGCTCAAACCCAAGTACAATGTATTGTTGCGGGATGACAAAAGCTTTCCGAACATACTGGTCGCCAAGGATCATGACTTTCCGCAGATCAAGAAACACCGAGGGGCGAAGAAGGAAAAAGGTGCCTATTTCGGCCCCTTTGCCAGTGCCGGTGCGGTGAACCGGACGCTGAACCAGTTGCAAAAGGCATTCCTGCTGCGCAACTGTTCGGATTCCATGTTCGACAGCCGAACGCGGGCTTGCCTTCTGTATCAGATCAAACGGTGTTCCGGGCCGTGTGTCGGCTTGATTTCAGAGCAGGATTACCGCGAAAGCGTGAAGGACGCCGAACGCTTTCTGTCGGGCCGCTCGACCAAGGTGCAAGAGGAACTGGCCGAGCAGATGATGGCCGCATCCGAAGCGATGGAGTTCGAACGCGCAGCCGGTCTGCGTGACCGCATCCGGGCGCTGACGCAGGTGCAGACCTCTCAGGGTATCAACCCGCGCGGTGTGGCCGAGGCGGACGTGATCGGCCTGTATATGGACAGCGGTCAGGCCTGTGTGCAGGTGTTTTTCATCCGTGCCAACCAGAACTGGGGTAACAAGGATTTCTATCCCCGCGTCGGCCCGGATGTTTCACCTGCCGAGGTGATGGAGGCCTTTCTGGGCCAGTTCTACGACAACAAGGAACCGCCGCGGCAGCTGATCCTGTCGGACGGAATCGAAAACGTGGATCTGATGCAGGACGCCCTGTCTGAAAAAGCCGGGCGCAAGGTCGAAATCCTTGTGCCGCAGCGTGGCGAAAAACAGGAACTGGTTGCCGGTGCCTTGCGCAACGCGCGCGAGGCTCTGGCCCGCCGCATGTCGGAAAGCGCCACGCAGGCCAAGCTGCTGCGCGGGCTGGCCGAGGCGTTTGATCTGGATGGTCCGCCGGGGCGGATCGAGGTCTACGACAACTCTCATATTCAGGGCACCAACGCGGTCGGCGGCATGATCGTTGCCGGCGCCGAGGGGTTCATGAAGAACGCTTACCGCAAGTTCAACATTCGCGGTGATGACCTGACACCGGGTGACGACTTTGGCATGATGAAAGAGGTACTGAACCGCCGCTTCACCAGACTGCAAAAGGAAGACCCGGACCGCGACAAAGGACTGTGGCCCGATCTGTTGCTGATCGATGGTGGTGCCGGGCAGGTAAGCGCCGTGCATCAGATCATGGTCGAACATGGGGTCGAAGACATTCCCATGGTCGGCGTCGCCAAAGGGGTCGACCGCGACCACGGCAAGGAAGAGTTCCACCGGATCGGCCAGCGCCCCTTTGCGCTGAAACGCAATGACCCTGTGTTGTATTTCATTCAACGCCTCAGGGACGAAGCGCACCGGTTCGCCATCGGCACCCATCGTGCGAAACGCGCCAAGGCCGTGGGCGCAACGCCTTTGGATGAAATCCCAGGGGTAGGGGCTGCGCGCAAGCGTGCTCTGTTGACCCATTTCGGCAGCGCCAAAGCCGTCAGCCGGGCCAATCTGGCCGATCTGAAAGCGGTCGAAGGGATCTCGGCCGGGTTGGCGCAGAAGGTTTACGATTTCTTCCACGACAAGGCCTAGGCCTGCCGACCCCGCCACAGGATATAAAGGCCCGACGCGACGATCAGCGCGCTGCCGATCCACATGTTGGGATCCAGCCTCTCACCAAACATGGCTATGCCAAGCCCGATGCCGAACAACAGCCGGGTGTATCTGAACGGGGTCACGGCGGACACTTCGCCCGTGCGCATCGCCTTCATCAGCGACGCATAGGCGATTACGCCCATCAGCACCGCACCGGTCAGGTGCAGGCTGGTGTGAAGGCCAACCGGTGCAATCGGCGCGCCCTCCCAAAACCGATAGGCCACGCCGGCCACGATGATGCTGAGGAAGCCGTAAAACCCCAGGACTTCGGTTCCAAGCGTGGCAGGTGCTGCGCGGCTGGCCAGATCACGTCCGGCAAATCCCAGCATTCCCAGCACCGCCAGTATCGACAGCAGCGAAAAGCTGTCTCCGGTGGGTTGCAGGATGACGACAACGCCGATCATGCCGACAAAGATAGCGCTCCAACGCCGCCAGCCGACTGTCTCGCCAAAGAACAACGCGGCGCCTGCAACAACGACCAGAGGCGTGGCTTGCAGGATTACCGTGGCCGAAGACAACGGCGTCAGTGCGATGGCCAGAACATAGAACAACCGACCAAAGACCTCGAACAGCACCCGGATTTTCATCGGGCGGGACAGAACGTCAGGTTGCAGCAGCCGCTGCCCGCGTGCCAGGGCCACCGCAGCGAAAATCATCGACCCGCCCGCGCCAAAAAGAACCAGGACCTGCCAGATCGGCAGCGCGGCTGAGGCCGCCTTCAGCAACGCATCCTCAAGCGCAAAACCGGCCATCGCGGCGACCATCCAGAGGCTGCCAATCATGTTCGACCGTGTGTCGGTTTGAATATGCGCTGTCATCTGCTACTTTCCGGCTGGGCTTGCGCTGCAATCTGACCGCAAAGCCGGAAAAGGCCAAGAGGTACTGTTCTGAGACGTCGGGCCTGCGGCGCTTTGACCAAGCGCTTGTGAGTGATGCAGTTTTTTGTCTGATTGGCTTTTCTGTCCCGGACCGGCAATATAGGGTCCAAGCCATGAAGTGGAATTTGCCCAATCTCCTGACCGTCCTCCGCCTGTTGGCCGCGCCTGGGCTGGCTGTAATGTTTCTGTATTTCACCCGTCCCTATGCGGACTGGTTTGCACTGATCCTGTTCCTGTCAGCGGCGATTACCGATTGGTTCGATGGGTATCTGGCCCGCGCATGGAAGCAGGAGACCAAGATCGGAGCAATGCTGGATCCGATCGCCGACAAGGCCATGGTGGTGATCGCGCTTATGATCCTTGTGGGCTATTCGACCGAGCACTGGACGCCGTGGCTTGTCCTTCCTGCGACCGTGATCCTGTTTCGCGAAGTCTTTGTCTCGGGCCTGCGGGAATATCTGGGCGATGTGGCCGGGACGCTCAAAGTCACCAAACTGGCCAAATGGAAGACCACGGCCCAGATGGTCGCCATCGCGGTTCTGTTTTCGCAGGGTATCTTCGAGCACTATGCCGTGATGGCGAGTTTTGGCATGGATGCGGATCTGGTCGAGCAGATCATTGCGGGTCAGGTCGAAGACGTGAACCACCTGCGCCTGAATGTCGACGGCATGTACTGGGCGGGTCAGGTCGGGCTGTGGCTGTTGTGGATTGCGGCCACGCTTACATTGATCACCGGCTATGACTACCTACGTAAAGCCATGCCTCATCTGAAGGAGAGCTAACCGATGGATGTTCTGTATTTCGCCTGGGTGCGCGAACGCATCGGCTTGCCCAGAGAAAAGGTCGAAACGCAAGCGGCCACGGTCAGCGATCTGGTGGCTGAACTGAGCGCTCGGGAAGAGCGCTATGCAGCGGCATTTGCCGATTTGTCCGCGCTGCGCGTTGCGTTGGATCAGGAGCTGTCGGATTTCGATGCTTCGCTGGCAGGTGTTCGGGAAGTTGCGTTTTTCCCACCGATGACGGGCGGTTGACCAATGCGGATCGCGGTTCAGGAAGAGGCATTTGATCTGGGGGCCGAGGCCAATGCCTTTGCCGCCGGGGATGATGCCAATGGCGCCATCGTTACCTTCACCGGCGTTGTGCGTGATCTGGCGAGCGGTGATCTGGATGTGATGGAGATCGAGCACTATCCCGGTATGACCGAACGCGCCCTGACCAAGATCGCCGAAGAGGCGCAGGCGCGTTGGGCATTGGGTGACGTGCTGGTGATTCACCGCCATGGACGTCTGGCCCCGGGCGACAAGATCATGATGGTGGCCACCGCTGCACGGCATCGCAAGGATGCGTTTGAGGCGGCGGAGTACCTGATGGATTACCTGAAATCCCGTGCTCCCTTCTGGAAGAAAGAAATCACCCGGTCGGGTGCGGAATGGGTTGCCGCAAAGGATGAGGATGAAGACGCGCTGACCCGGTGGTGAGGATGCGTCGGGCGGGCGGTTCGGCCGTCGCGGCCTTATTTCGGCAGATCATTGAACGGGCAAACATCGTCTTCGAATGGAACTCTCTTGCGGCGGAACGTGGCACCCTCAACGCATTCCGGGTTGCTGATCCTGTCCATGCGGAAATGCCGAAAATCATCTCGCTGCGGATCCCAGGCAACCAGGTACCAGAGCGGTGGCAGGATCAGCATAGCTTGCGGTTCAACTTCGCGAAAACTCTGGACCCCTTTGGCGTCGCGATAACCAAAGCGCAGGCAAAGCCGATTCAGAAACGCCTGTTCGAAGGCGGGCAGAAGGGCCGCATCCATGGGTCCGAGGTCGGTCAGGTCCTGCTGAGGCGACAATTGTCCGACGTAAAGGCAATCGAGAAAGCGACGCAGATCGCGCATCCGGTCCGCTGGCAGGGATTTTTCGATCTTGGCCAGACCTGCATCCGCCAGATCCGAGAACGGCAATGCCCGTGCCGCCCGCATTGAGGCCACGCTGAGGAGCAGGGCAAAAACCTCGGTTACCGACAACCGGGCGGTTGTTTGGACGGATTGCGGATCAAGTTGCAGCCCGCCACCCCGGCCACATTCGGAATAGATTACAAATCCCTGATCGCGCAGTGCAGCGATGTCGCGCAGGATGGTGCGGCGTGAAACGCCGACCTCTGCGGCCAGCTCTTCAACGGTGGAACTGCTGTTGCGTCGTAGGATACGGGCGATGGCGTCTTGTCTGGTCGCGGCTTTCATCAGCTCAGCCTAGCATATTCGGTGACAAAATTTGGCACTATTACCGTCTAGACCTGTCCCTGCACCTCAGCAAGGAGATCGAACATGACACTTGAAAAACAAAATCTCGAAACGACCCTGCGTCCTCAGATCGTCAATCCCGGACACCTCCACGAACCATCCCAGAACGGCTATAGCACCGCCGTTGTAACCCTGGGCGCCGGTCGGTTGGCCTTTGTCTCGGGTCAGGGTGGGCAGGATCAAACCGGAGCGTTGTCGCCGGATTTCGGCGCGCAGGTCGAACAGGCCTATACCAATCTCAAGGCGGTGATCCACGCGCTTGGGGCGCAGTGCGATCAGGTTGTGAAGCTGACGGTTTACGTGGTGGACCACGACATGTCGAAACTCGGCCTGTTGACTGACGCCGTCAAACGCGTGTTTGGAGATACTCTGCCAGCGCAAACCCTGGTCCCGGTGCCAAAGCTGGCAATCGAACCGATGCTGTTCGAAGTTGAGGCTGTTGTTTGCCTGAACTGATACTGTAGGGTCTAGTCGGCGTTGTTGATCCGGCCGCGCATTTCCTCGGCCTCTTGCCGCGCGGCGCGCAGACCGTCCATGGCTGCGGCCAGTTCTGCCTCTGTCTGGGTCAGCTGATTGGTCAACTCGGCTTCACGTTGCTGAAGATAGGTTATGGCCTGATCGCGGGTTTCTTCGGCTTCGTGCAGCTCCTGGCTCATGCGATCCAGATCGGCAACGTCGCTTTGGCGGACGCGGGACAGGCGGTGTGCCAGCCAGTTGGCAAACCAGCCCATGCAGAAG
>NZ_JBXWSM010000053.1:0-28831 GCF_059613405.1 Ruegeria sp. BHSA118 | reverse complement strand
GTAGATGGAATCATCATCAAACCGCCAAGTTCGAGTAGACTAAGTTAGAACAGAGTAGAATAGTACCTCGGGAAAGCCTGTTTTGTGCTGGTCAAAACGCAACGGTTGCACTGCGAAAGGAACTCAACTTGGGCCTCCTGTTCATGTTCATGTTTGGCTTCGTGACAATCATGGCACTTACAAGTTGGGCAGCAGCAATTTTACTCGCTTCGGTTTTACCGATATTCAACTTTAAAGATGATTTTGTTGACTACTGCATCAGAACGCGCGGTGCCCCACCATCACGAAGGCGCCTGATTTTAAACGCATATGGAGCATGCAACTATTTCTTTATGGTGGAAAAGTGCAATGATCCGCACATGCCCAACGGGATACGGATTGTCCCAAACAAAAGTACATTTCGCTCGCTGATGCTACAGTTCGCTTCACTGGTAACAGCTTTGCTCTTTTGGGTTATCGCATTCGTTCTTTATGTTGTTGTGATGGCGTACATCTAAACGCATCACTCACAACCCCAGCACATCCACCATGTCATATTGGCCGGGCGCCTTCCCCTGCCCCCACAGTGCCGCCTTCAGCGCGCCACGGGCAAAGATGGCGCGGTCGGTGGCCAGATGGCGCAGGACGATGCGTTCTCCGGGCGCGGCAAACAGGACATCGTGTTCGCCGACGATGTCGCCGCCGCGAATGGCGTGGAAGCCAATGTCACCACGCTTGCGCGCACCGGTGATGCCATCCCGCCCCCGATCGGCCACATCCGACAGTTTGACGCCACGCCCCTCGGCGGCGGCCTCGCCCAGCATCAGCGCGGTGCCCGAAGGTGCATCGACCTTGTGATGGTGGTGACCTTCGATGATCTCGATATCAAAATCCTCATCCAGTGCAGCCGCGACTTTTTTTGTCAGTTGCACCAGCAGATTGACGCCAAGGCTCATGTTCCCTGCCCGCACGATCACCGCGTGGCGCGAGGCCGGTTCCAGCGCGGCGATCTGCTCATCCGTCATGCCGGTCGTGCCGATCACATGCACGCAACGCGCCTGCGCGGCCAAAGCGGCAAAGTCCAGCGTCGCCTCGGGCGCGGTAAAGTCGATCACCGCCTGTGCCTGCGCAAAAGCTTCCAACGGGTCATCGGTAACTTTGACGCCCAGCGCCTGGCCACCCATGGCTTCGCCCACATCCTGACCGACCCAGTCATGCCCCGTGCGCTCGACCACGCCGACCAGACGCGCCTGATCACTGTCGGTTACGGTCTTGATCAGCATCTGCCCCATGCGGCCCGAAGCCCCTGTGATGACGATCCCCGGAATATGGGTCATGGCGGTATTCCCTTGCTGCAAACTGCTCAAAGCCTCCTACCCCGTTCGCGCCCGCTTGGCAAAGCCCCGGTTTGCGCTTAGATCGGGGTTTATGGCAAAGAACAAATTCCACGATGGCCCCGGCCCGTCCCAACGACAGCTGCGCGTCGGCGAACTGATCCGCCGCACCCTGTCCGAGGTTCTGGCGCGCGGAGATGTCCACGACCCCGACCTGAACCGCATGTCGATCACAGTGGGTGAGGTGCGCACCTCGCCCGATCTGAAAATCGCCACCGCCTATGTGCTGCCTCTGGGCGGCAAAGGGCAGGAGGACGTGATCGATCTGCTCGCCCGCAACAAAAGTGAACTGCGGCGCATGGTCGGCAAAAAGGTCGGCCTGAAATTCTCGCCCGATCTTCGGTTCCGCCTTGATGACACGTTCGATCGTCTGGACGACACCCGCCGCATGTTCGAACAGGACGCGGTGCGCCGCGATCTGGACGAGTGATCCGGGCATTCGTCACATTGGGCGCGGTTGTCTGGGCCGCGCAAGCCTCTGCGGTCACTTGCGAAAAGCTGACCCATGATGGCAAGCGCTATACCGTCTGCGAAGTCGACGCGGAAAACGAAGACCTGCGCCTGTTTCTCAACGACGAAAACGGGGATCTGCTGGGGCATTTCTCGTCGGTGAACGAGGCGCTGGCCCCCGGCGGCAAGCGTCTGGCCTTTGCCATGAACGCGGGCATGTACCACGATGACCGTTCGCCCGTCGGCCATTATGTCGAGAACGGCAAAGAGGTCATGCGGGTGATCTCCAACCCCGGCCCCGGCAATTTCGGCCTGCTGCCCAACGGCGTGTTCTGCATCCGCGAGGGCCGCGCTGACGTGTTCGAGACGCTGGATTTCATCGACCAGTCCCCTGACTGCCGGTTCGCCAGCCAATCCGGCCCGATGCTGGTGATCGATGGTGAACTGCACCCCCGGTTCCTGCCCGATTCGACCTCGCTCTATGTGCGCAACGGGGTGGGCACCAGCGCCGATGGCACCCGTGCGGTGTTCGCGATTTCCGAAGATTACGTCACATTCCACGAATTCGGCCGTCTGTTCCGGGACGTGCTGGAAACTCCGAATGCGCTGTTCTTCGATGGCAATATCTCTCGCATGTATGACCGCGCGAACAATCGGTCCGATGTCGGGTTTTCGCTGGGGCCGATCGTGGGTGTGGTCGAAGACGCACCTTGAAATTGACAGGACGATGGCGATCCGCTAGGTCGCGCGCCTCAGCAAGATTGAAGGTGCTATATGGGACGCAAACGCAAGGGTCGCGACATTTCCGGCTGGCTGGTGGTGGACAAACCCGCGGGCATGACGTCGACCGCCGTGGTCAACAAGGTGCGCTGGGCGATGGATGCCAAAAAGGCGGGCCATGCGGGCACGCTTGACCCCGAAGCGACCGGAGTGCTGGCCGTGGCTCTGGGTGAGGCGACCAAAACCGTTCCCTACATCACGGATGCTCTGAAAGCCTACACCTTCACTGTCCGTCTGGGCCAGGCCACCAACACCGACGATGCCGAGGGCGAAGTGATTGCCGAAAGCGATGCCCGCCCGTCAGACGAAGACATCAAGCAGGCGTTGACCCCGTTTCTGGGCGACATCATGCAGGTTCCGCCCAAGTTTTCCGCCGTGAAAATCGACGGCCAGCGCGCCTATAAACTGGCCCGCGACGGCGAAGACGTGGAACTGACCGCCCGGCCTCTTTGGGTCGAGGAACTGATCCTTGTCGATCGCCCCGACGCAGATCACGTGGTGTTGGAGATGACCTGCGGCAAGGGCGGTTATGTCCGCTCGATCGCCCGCGATCTGGGCGAGGCGCTGGGATGCCACGGCCACGTCAAGGAACTGCGCCGCATCTGGTCCGGCCCGTTCGAGGCCGAAGACGGGTTGAGCATCGAACAGATCGACGAAATGGCAAAGACCACGGCGCTGGACGACTATCTGCACCCGCTGGAAACCGGCCTGTCCGACCTGCCCGAACTGAAATGCACACCCGAAGGCGCCACCCGCCTGCGCAATGGCAATCCGGGCATGGTGTTGGCCTCGGATGTTGAATACGGCGACGAGGCATGGGCCTCGCTGGATGGCAAGGCCGTGGCCGTGGGGGTTTATAAATCGGGCGAATTGCATCCCAGCCGGGTGTTCGCCGCCTGAACCACATGTTAGGCGAAAGGCATGATCACCCGAACGCACACCAAGGGCGATGCGCCCTCGACCGCTATCTATTCCGACTGCGAGAAATACCGCTATAGCCTGACCCGTGTGTGGGACCCGGCAGGGCGCAAGGCGCTGTTTGTCATGCTGAACCCGTCTACCGCGACCGAAGTGCAGAACGACCCGACGGTTGAACGCTGCGAACGCCGTGCCCGGGCGCTGGGGTTTGGCGCGTTCCAGGTGACCAACATCTTTGCCTGGCGCGACACCGATCCGCGCAAGATGCGCGCTGCTGCCGATCCGGTAGGCCCGGAAAATGACGCCGCCATTCTGGAAGGTGTTCGGTGGGCCGATCAGGTCATCGCCGCCTGGGGCACCCATGGTGCGCATCTGGACCGGGGCCCGGCGGTGGAAGCCCTGCTGCGCCGGACCGGCCAGCCGCTGTTCCATCTGGGCTTGACCAAAGACGGTCACCCCAAGCACCCGCTTTATATCGCCTACAGCCAACAGCCCGAGCAATGGTGATAAAGTGTTAACCATTTCAATAACTTGACTTTGACCCGATTGCCAATTGCATGGGATGTTCACCCTCGGAGCATTCTGCGATCGGAGAGGTGTCATGTTTCTGGCCGGATTGATTGGACTCGCCGCCATCGGCGGTGCCGCATACGCGATGAGCGACATGCTGATCGAAGACGAGGACGTTTCAGAGGACGGGCCCAACGAGGACCCGGAAACGGAACCCGACACCGGAGAGTTTCTTGATATTGGCGAAAACGTCGAGGATCCGGTAAATCCCGACATCGAAACCCAGTCAACTGGCACGGTAATCTCTGAATTCGAAGGCGACCTGGTGATTGCCGGCAGCGATGGCCCCGACCAGATCACCGGGCAGGACGGTGTCGACCAGATCAACGGGTTTGGCGGCGATGATACCATCGACGGCGGCAAGGGCGATGACGTTCTGCACGGGGGCGAAGGTACAGACACGATTTCGGGCGGTCAGGGTGATGATGTTCTGCACGGAGAGGCGGATGACGACATTCTGTTCGGCAATGAGGGGGACGACGCCCTGTTCGGCCATTTCGGGGACGACACCCTGGATGGCGGCGAAGGCGAAGACGAGCTCTATGGCGGTCAGGGCGACGATACTCTGACGGGCGGGGCCGATGATGACGCGTTGCAGGGCGGGTTCGGAGACGATGCCCTGAACGGTGGCGCAGGTGAAGATACGGTCTTTGGCGGCGACGGCGACGACTTTGTCTTTGGCATCGAAGAGGGCGCAGCCGAAAAGGACTTTCTGAATGGCGGCGCCGGTGACGACACCATTGTGGCAGGCGGCGGGGATGTGGTGACCGGTGGGCAGGGCGCCGATGACATCGTGCTGAGCCCGGGTGACGAAGACGTGACCGTCATGGGATTCCAACCCGGTGAGGACAAGCTGCTTGTCACCTGGGAGGATGAGGCCGATCCGGAGATTGAGGTGGAACCCGACGCTGAAAACGCCAACCTGACGCGGGTGATGATCAACGGTCAGGAAGTGGCGCAGGTATTCGGGGCCGAAGGCATGACGGTGGCCGACATTCAATTGATCTCCGAAGCGCAACTGGCGCAGTACGGGCAGATGGTCTGAGCCCGCAGATTCCCTTTGCCATTTGGAAAAAATGCGCTTATACGCGCCCATCCGCATCGGAATCGGTGCGGATTTCTCCATGGGCCTGTGCTGGACGACATCCCGGCCTGCGCCATCAACTCTAACCTTTGAAGGAGACCCCGATGTCGATCACTGCTGAAGAAAAAGCACGCGTCATGAAAGAATTCGCAACCAAAGAGGGCGACACCGGTTCGCCTGAAGTACAGGTTGCCATCCTGACCTCGCGCATCACCACTTTGACCGAGCACTTCAAGACCCACAAGAAAGACAACCACGGTCGTCGCGGTCTGCTGAAGATGGTTGCCCAGCGCCGTAAGCTGCTGGACTACCTGAAAGGCAAAGAAGAAGCACGTTACCAGGACCTGATCAAAAAGCTGGGCATCCGCCGCTAAGCGCTTTTTTGCAGATGACCTGAAGCCGGGTTTTCCGGTTCAACGCCCGCCAACCGGCGGGCGTTTTCCGTTGGATCCGCCGCAAGCGATACACCCCCCTTAACTTGCCAGAGCAGCTGGGCATTCCGTGGCGGTCAGGGAATGTCTTTTGCGGCACTTGGTTCTAAGCTTTCTGCGTGTTTTCCCAACGCGTGGCATAGTCACTTTGCGACACACCTGCACTTGTCTTGGTGCCGGCAACAGGTTTTCGAACCACATAATCCAGAAGAACAGGCAATCCCGGACCAAAAGTTCCCAGCGGTCGCGGACGTTTCTTGGTCTTGTTGGGATCCGTCATCTTCACCACGTCACGGGCGGCGTATGGCCTCAATGGCTGCCACACGCATTTCAGAGCCTCATAGTTCATGGCGTTGACCCAAAAGCCGTACACGATCTCTGGACAAATCTGATAGAAGCCGTGATTGATCCAGTTGTTCGATGGCGAATGTGCGATAAACACACCCCCGGGCTTCAGCATCTTGTCGATGTTCCGGTAGGCGGTCGGCAAGTCGAACACGTGTTCGCAGGTTCCACCGTCATAGATAACGTCAAACCGACCAACCAGGTTTTCAGGCAAGTCCCCCGCGAGATCCTGAACGATGCTCGCACCTTCGAAATCCGAAAAATCCAGCGAGTCCACTTCCGAGAACCCAAGTTTTCGAAAGAACGTTTCCGAATATCCATCATCCGGGTTGCAAAGATCGGCTTCGGCCACTCCGGGCAGGTATTTCTGCAAGGTTTCCCTGAACAATGCGGCGGATGTAGACCGGCGCGCACCGATCCAATCCTGCCGTCCAAGCATCAGAAAGCTTCCTGACAGGTCATTGGATTTGACATCTTCGATCAGACGCGCAGCCAGGACATCAACAATTGACACTCATTCCTCCGGGGTGGTCGACAGCAAATCGTTTTGCAGTACAAATCCTGTTCCGAGAGTTCAATGTCAACGCAATAGAAGCGCCGAAGAACACTCGACAAGGCGGGCAAGTTCCCTGTTTGGGCAAGGATGGAAGCTTCGCTGCCTCAGCAGTATCTTGCAGCCATGGTTATTGGCATCTGGAAACACTCGCTGCGCCAGCCACAAGCATTGGCACATTATCAGAACCAGCAGCTTTATCAGTATAAGTTCCACACCACAGCGCCCTGCAGGGAGACTGGACTTTCGAGTATGAACCACATAACCGACACCACCCAATGCTCAGCTTGATTGTTAAACGCAAATGAGCTTTGTGCTAACTCAGGCTTATGCAAAATTCAGAAAATTAGATGACCAGCTTCAGCATTTCAGACGGTAACAGCACCACATATACAGATACTTCTCCCGGAGGCGGTGTCGTCATCGATTTCGATACGCTCGACAACAGCTTCAGTGCTCAAATCAACGGTGTTGACCTGTTTGTTGGCGGACCCGGATCTTCGCCCAATGAACTTCAGTTCCAGATTTCTGGAACCTCGGGGCAAACAGTTCGGTTTGCCGACGGTCAGAGATATGAAGTCGACACGCCAGCTGTTTGGCAGTTGGGGAATACAAACGGTGAACCCGTGGTCCGCCTGATGATCAATCCAGATGGGACGGTCGAACTCTACGGTGTGAAGACAAACAATGGTCCGCTTGAACCTCTAGAGCTGTTCAACGGAATGACAGTCAATACCGATGCGATTGCAGCGGCCTGGAACGACAGCGGTTCCAATATTATTGAAATTGACCAGATTATAACCGGCCCGACCAACGCAAGCGGTGAGTTTGTGGACGTTCTGTGCTTTGCATCTGGGACAATGATTGAAACACGCCACGGATCAGTGGCGGTCGAAGACCTGCAGATTTCAGATCAGGTGTTGACCTTTGACAATGGCTACAAACCTATTCGATGGATCGGTACGCGACGCCTCAGTTCTACCGAGCTTCATGCGCAGCAAAGGCTAAGACCCATTTTGATCCGCACCGGAGCTTTAGGCGACGGATTCCCCAAACAGGACCTTGTCGTCTCACCGCAGCATCGCGTTCTTGTGTCTTCGGCAGTTGCACTACGGATGTTCGATTGCAAGGATGTGCTGATCCCCGCAAACAAGTTGTTGCCGCTGGACGGCGTAGACATTGTGCAAGACACACCTGACGGTATTGAGTATTTTCACTTGCTGTTCGATACCCATGAAATCATCTGGTCCAATGGGACACCGACAGAAAGCCTGTTTACCGGCCCCGAAGCGCTCAAATCAGTCTCGGCTGACGCGCGAAAAGAAATCATGGACTTGTTTCCAGAGTGCTGCGCTCCGCAGTTTCAAGCAACTTCTGCGCGTTTTATTCCGCAACAGGGCAAGCTAATGCGAAAACTGGTCCAACGGCATCAGGCAAATCGCAAACCCCTCTTGGAAAATGTTCAGCGGTAAACGCCCGTGCCCATCGTTACTTGGGGTTGCAAGTAACGAAGGTCCAAAATTTCTTAAATCGACCCAAAAAAAAACGCCCACCATGCGGCAGGCGTTTTTTGGGGTTTCGGTGTACAATCTACATTTTCGCCTTTTCTGATTTCAGTGCCAGCCACAGGCAGTAGCACATTATCAGAACCACCAGCGTAAAGGGGATGCCGGTTGAAACCGCCGCGCCCTGCAATGCGGACAGTCCGCCACCCAACAGCAATGCGATGGCAACCAGGCCCTCCAAAGTACACCAGAAAACGCGCTGAACCACGGGTGCGTCCATCTTGCCGCCTGCGGTGATCGTATCGATCACCAATGATCCGGAATCAGACGAAGTGACAAAGAAGATCACGATCAGGACAAGGGCAATCGGGGCTACGATGCTGTACAGCGGCAGCTCCTTCAGGAAGCCGAACAACGCTCCCTCGGGGGCGTAGCTGTCGATCACGGTCGCGCGTACACCTTCCGCTCCGCCCGCATTCAGCATGTCGATGGCCGCGCCGCCGAAGGTCGACATCCACAGGGCACAGACGGCTGTTGGTGCCAGCAGCGCACATATTACGAACTCGCGCACTGTACGGCCCTTTGAAATGCGGGCAATGAACATACCAACAAACGGTGACCACGCGATCCACCACGCCCAGTAGAAGGTCGTCCAACCGTGGAAATAGCTGGTGTCTTCTCGTCCGAACGGGTTCGACAGCGCGGGCAGGTGCAGCACGTAATCAGTCATCACGTTGAAATACCGCGCGATGGCGGTGCCTATGCCTGTTACAGCAATGACGAAAAGGAACAGTCCCACGGCCATGATCATATTGATCTCACTCAGCCGTTTGACGCCCGCATCCATGCCCAGCAAAACCGAGCCCAGCGCGATCAGCGTAATGCCGATGATCAGCAGAACCACGACAGTGGGGCTGGGTTCGATGCCGAAGACCTCGTAAAGGCCGGCCGCAACTTGCTGCGCCCCCAGGCCGAGTGACGTGGTCAGACCGAACAACGTGGCAAAAACCGCCAACGTATCGATGATATGGCCCCACCAGCCCCAGACCCGTTCACCCAGAATTGGATAGAAGGCCGAACGCAAAGTCAGAGGCAGGTTCAGATTGTAGCTGAAGATTGCCAGGCTCAGGCCGACCGCGGCGTAAACCGCCCAGCCTTCCAGCCCCCAATGGTGAATGGTACCGACGATGCCGATATACTCATTGCCCGGAACAGCGATATCGATACCCAGTGGGCGCGCATTCCCGTCTTCGGCAAAGTTGTAGTAGACCGGCTCCATCACTCCGAAAAACAACAGGCCGATACCAATACCGGCGGCAAACATCATCGCGATCCACCCGGCGTAAGAATAATCGGGCGTGGCGTCCTTGCCACCGATCCGCACACTGCCGACGGGCAGGATGATAAGTACCAGACAAAACAGGGTGATTGCGTCTACCGAAAGAACCAGAAACCAATCGAAGGTGCTGGTCAGCCAGGGCCGGAGCCATCCGAAGAACGAGGCCGCCGCCTCCTGGTTGGCCAATGCGATCAGAACGAACGCAAAGATCATGATACTTGAGATCAGAAAGACCGGGTTGTGAATGTCCAAGCCAAACGGCCGGACATTATCCTGCCCCAGTTCATATTCCGTTTCGAAGTCGTAAATCCGGGGATCCGGATCCAGCATCTTCTTTGTCTGTGCCATTCGATTGCCCTTCTGTTCGCTGACTGCAAACGCCAAGGTATTCGGTCGGCGGACGGGAATGAGTTAGTTAACCCCCTTGGCGCGTTTCCGTCATTTCGACCGCGGGCTTCATGATAAAAGCTTATACTGCCTTCATATTTTTACAAAATGCATTCGATTGCGAATATGTTAGCGCTACAGAATTGTTCTGGGTTTCCGTGATCCCCGGCATGAAGAACGAACAGCGACTTGATAAGTTGATCGTTGTTCGGGCTTGAATCTTTTGCACCCGGAGGCAGCACAAGCCAGCCCCGGCATGAAACGGCCATCCAATGCAGTTTCGCTTTCCTTCCAACGCATTCTCATGTATGCGCCCGGTATCTGAGACGTTGTGCCCCGACCCCGGCACTCGAATGGAAGATAAATTGGGGTCGGCGGCAATGGGGCCGCCACGCAAAACGGGAGACCCGCAGGGGCGGGAGTGCTCCCATCTAGGATACGCATATGTTTGATGTAACGAAGAAATCGATGCAGTGGGGCGAGGAAACGCTTACACTGGAAACCGGCAAGGTTGCCCGTCAGGCGGACGGCAGCGTGATTGCCACGCTGGGCGAAACCAGCGTCATGGCCAACGTGACCTTTGCGCGGGCGCAAAAACCCGGTCAGGACTTTTTCCCGCTGACCGTACATTACCAAGAGAAATATTATGCCGCCGGTAAGGTTCCGGGTGGCTTCTTCAAGCGCGAAGCGCGCCCGACCGAGAAAGAGACGCTGACCGCGCGTCTGATCGACCGTCCGATCCGCCCGCTGTTCGTTGACGGTTTCAAAAACGAAGTGCTGGTGATGTGCACCGTGCTGAGCCACGATCTGGTCAACGATCCCGACATCGTTGCGATGATTGCTGCTTCGGCTGCTCTGACCATTTCCGGCGCACCGTTCATGGGCCCGATCGCCGGTGCCCGCGTTGGTTTCGTGGATGGCGAATACGTCCTGAACCCGACCGTGGACGACATGCAGGACCTGCGCCTGAACCCCGAACAGCGTCTAGACCTGGTTGTTGCCGGCACCAAAGACGCCGTGATGATGGTGGAATCGGAAGCTTACGAACTGTCCGAAGCGGAAATGCTGGGTGCGGTGAACTTTGCGCATGAGCAGATCCAACCGGTCATCGACCTGATCATCTCGCTGGCGGAAGAAGCCGCGAAAGAGCCGTTTGACTTCCAGGCGCCGGATTACTCCGAGCTTTATGCCGCCGTTAAGGCCGCCGGTGAAGAGCAGATGCGCGCCGCCTTCGCGATCACCGACAAGCAAGAGCGCACAGCCGCTGTTGCCGCAGCCCGCGAAGCGATCAAAGAGGCGCTGACCGATGAGCAGCTGGAAGACGGCAACCTCGGTTCCGCGATGAAAAAGCTGGAAGCCGGTATTCTGCGCGGTGACGTCGTCAAGGGCGGCAAGCGCATCGACGGTCGTTCGACCACCGATGTGCGTGCCATCGAAGCCGAAACCTCGTTGTTGCCGCGCACACACGGCTCTGCCCTGTTCACCCGCGGTGAAACTCAGGCGCTGGCCGTGACCACGCTGGGCACCGGCGACGATGAGCAGTTCATCGATGCGCTGCACGGCAACTTCAAATCGAACTTCCTGCTGCATTACAACTTCCCTCCGTACTCGGTGGGTGAGGTTGGCCGCGTGGGTTCGCCCGGCCGTCGCGAAATCGGTCACGGTAAGCTGGCATGGCGCGCACTTCAGGCGGTTCTGCCTGCGCCGACCGACTTCCCCTACACCATCCGCGTGGTGTCCGAGATCACTGAATCCAACGGCTCGTCCTCGATGGCTTCTGTCTGCGGCGGTTCGCTGTCGATGATGGATGCGGGTGTTCCGCTGAAAGCACCGGTTGCCGGTGTGGCCATGGGTCTGATCCTGGAAGATGACGGCGAATACGCTGTTCTGACCGACATCCTGGGTGACGAAGACCACCTGGGCGACATGGACTTCAAGGTTGCGGGTACTGCAAACGGCATCACCTCGCTTCAGATGGACATCAAGGTCGCGGGCATCACGCCTCAGATCATGGAAACCGCGCTGGCACAGGCCAAGGAAGGCCGGATGCACATTCTGGGCGAGATGGGCAAAGCCCTGTCCGAGACCAACGAGTTCTCGGTCCACGCCCCGCGCATCGAGACCATGAACATCCCGACCGACAAGATCCGTGAAGTGATCGGTTCGGGCGGCAAGGTCATCCGCGAGATCGTCGAGGTTTCGGGTGCCAAGGTCGACATCAACGACGACGGCGTCATCAAGATCGCCTCTCCCGATGGTGAATCGATCAAGAAGGCTTATGACATGATCTGGTCGATCGTGGCCGAGCCGGAAGAAGGTCAGGTCTATACCGGCAAGGTGGTCAAGATCGTCGATTTCGGTGCCTTCGTGAACTTCTTTGGCAAGCGCGACGGTCTGGTCCACGTGTCCCAGATCGAAAACCGCCGCCTGAACCATCCGTCGGATGTTCTGAAAGAAGGTCAGGAAGTGAAGGTCAAGCTGCTGGGCTTTGACGACCGCGGCAAGGTGCGCCTGTCGATGAAAGTGGTCGATCAGGAAACCGGCGAAGAGATCGTTCCCGAGAAGAAAGAAAAGAAAGAGGAAAGCGCAGAGTAATCTGCCCACCCTCTGACAAATGCAGGCCCCGGCACAACGCCGGGGCCTTTTTTGTGGTATCCTGTCGTCGCACCCGGAAGGAGGACAAAAGATGTCGGACAGGCAGCAGATTGAGGAACTGGCGCGGCAATACCTGAAGGCGCTCGAAAGCGGCGATCTGCCTGAATTGCAGGCTTTGTTTGCAGAGAATGCAACCGCAACCTCGCCGATTTCGGGGAAGCAACCCGCGCGGGATTTTTATTCAAATGTGATGCAGATCACGAGCGATCGGTCCATCGAACACAAGAACACTTTCGCTGACACGACCAATGCGACCGAAATGGCCGTGCATTTCAACTATACGCGCAGGATCAGGGATGGGCACCCCGAAACGATTGAATGCGTGGACCTGTTCCAGTTGACCGACGATTTACTCCAGTTCCGATCTGTCCGGATTATCTATGACACAGCCCCGGTACTGGTGGATTTTGGCGAAGCCTGATTGATGGCGACCGCGGACCAAGGACTTTGACTCTCATCGCAAGTGTAAACCAAATATTAACACTTATTGGTTGTTTTGGCTCAACTTTAACGAAAATAAACCCGTTTTCCGGGATGCTTTTCGACCGTGGCCTCGATTACCGTTTTCGAAATCAGCGCAGACCCGTACAGCAACCGCAGTGTTGATATTACTGCTGCGTATTCGGTCGAAGTCACGGATAATGACGCCCTGCTGCAAGATCCCGACCCGGATGGCAGCTCGCAACTTGACCTCTCGTCTCTTCCCGGCTTTTCCGGCTCGACCCAGAATTTCAGTACTTTCGAAAATTACACAGGCACGGTCGATGGTGCGCCGGTCACGTTCATCCTGATCCAGTTTTCAAACCCGCGTTACATCATAGTCACTTCGGGTCAGGCCGAACTGAATGACACGGTTTCCGACACCGGCTTTGCCGGCACCGCGCCGCCATCCGCGTATAATACTTTGCCTTCTTTCGTGTGTTTTACCACAGGATCTCTGATCCAGACACTGACGGGGCTGCGCCGGGTCGAGGCGTTGGAGCCCGGCGACCCGGTCATCACCGCCGGCGGCCATGCCCGCCCGGTCCGCTGGATCGGCAAGCGTCGGTTGTCCGCGGCTGAGTTGCGGCGAAACACACACCTGTCCCCAGTACGAATCAAGGCGGGCTGTTTCGGACCGAACAGCCCAAGCCGCGATCTCGTCATTTCCCCACAGCATCGGATTGCCGTGACCTCGACCATGATGGAGCTGATGCATTGCGAAGCGGCGATGCTGGCCCCCGCAAAGGGGCTGATCAATGGGCACACCATCGTTCAGGAGCTGCCGGCGCAAGGGGTAGAGTACATTCATATCCTCTTTGATCAGCATGAGTTGGTGAGTGTCGAAGGAATCTGGTCCGAGTCCTTCTATCCCGGCGACACGACACTGGGCGCGATGGCACCTGCCACACGGCGCGAACTGTTCACCCTGTTCCCGGATCTGGCTTGCGGTGCCGGTGGCTATGGATCAACTGCGTTGCCGGTGCTGAAACCCTTTGAGGTTCGGGTGCTGAAGGCGGATCTGACGTTGCCCTGCTGGACGCCCGTCCTGAACGCACCTGCGCGCGCCGCCTGACAGGGGGGCCGATCAGTGGGCAACACCGCCGGGCCCGTGTTTCAGAAAGTGCCACTGGCCATAGCTGTCCTTCAGGTCCAGCTTGATCGCGGCGTCAGAGCGGGTCGAGGCGCTGCCAATCTCGGCAATGGAAAACTCGATCCCGCCGGGAATATCGATGCGCACCCGATGCGCGCCGCCGCCATGCGGGGCCTGAATCGGCTGTCCGGTGGATTGCAGAACATCACCTACGGTAACGCTGGCCGTGCGCTCTTCGAGGTCCATCTCGAATTCGATCG
Organism: Ruegeria sp. BHSA118; assembly: GCF_059613405.1. Lineage (NCBI taxonomy): Bacteria > Pseudomonadati > Pseudomonadota > Alphaproteobacteria > Rhodobacterales > Roseobacteraceae > Ruegeria > Ruegeria sp. BHSA118. Next base: position 14,608 of record NZ_JBXWSM010000053.1, on the reverse strand, counting down.
GCAGGTAAAGCGTGTCATGAACCGTCTCGCACATTGCCCTGAACACGTACCAATGCGTCGCCATCTCTTCGGTTTCTTCGCCGTGAAAGACTTTTTCCAGCGCATCGCGCTGCGCCGGTGAGGCCGCGGGGTCGACGATCACCTGCATTTCGCCGCCACCCTCGAATATTGGCCCGGGCCATGCATAGATCAACGCAGCCTTGGTTCCACTCAGATCCGTTTCGCCAAAATATCCGGTGGATATTTCAAGCACCTCGAAGCCGCGGCAATCGCCATGCGTCGGCAATTCCTCGAACTGGCAGGGGCAGGCATAGCCGCAGTTGCAGTTTCCGAAGCTTTCCCCCTCGACGTACCAATCTGTAAAAGCCATGGTTTTCTCCTGTTCAGGACAGTCAGAAAGCCCGACATCGTTGGTCACATGCCTGTATGTTTCCCAAAACAAACTATCACAACTTGATTGCAATCTGAACCTGACGCGCGCAAACGGCTGCAAATGGCCTAAACCTTGGTTCCATTTGCCCTGTTTCAACCAAAAACCAATCGCAGGGCGCCTCTGCCATCCCCAGTTCCACTGCATCGCCACAACGCAAAAAGGAGATGCGATATGGAAACCTTGAAACTGCTGACACTGACGGGATTGATCGCAACCGCACCAGTTCTTGCTTTGGCCAATGTCGGACTGGGCGACAAGCTGGGCACAAGCGAGGCCGATATTCGCGCAGCCCTTGAAGCCCAGGGGTACCAGATCGAAGAGATCGAGTTCGAAGGCGGGAAGATCGAGGTTGAACTCATCAACGATGGCGTGGAAACTGAACTGGTTCTGTCTGACACGGACGGGGTGGTAACGGCCATCGAGCTCGAAGAGGACGACGACTGAACCTGCAACGTCCAAGGGGCCACATGAAAGTACCTCAAACGTCTTTGCTCTGGCTCCTTCTGGTGGTGCAGGCCCTCTGCGCCGCCTTTTTCATGACGGATGCGCTGCTGGATTGGACGGGCGGCGACGGCGCGGGATTTCGTCACCTTCATTCGTTCGAACTGTTTCTGTCGCTGGCGCTTGTCGGCGGCCTGAGCGCCACGATCGCCCTGATCCGTTCCCAGTCCAGACGGGTGCGCGACATGCAGCGGCAACTGCAAGTGGCGCAAGGGGCTTTCGCCCAGGTCATCGAAACCCAGTTCAGCGAGTGGCAGCTCAGTGAGGCTGAGCGTGACGTTGCCATGCTGACGATCAAGGGTCTTTCCATCGCGGAAATCGCCGAACTGCGACAGACGAAAGAAGGGACGATCAAGGCCCAAAGCGCCGCGGTCTATCGAAAGGCGGGCGTTTCCAGCAGATTGCAGCTGCTCAGTTTTTTTGTCGACGAACTCCTGTCAGAACCGTTGGTCAGGGATGTGCCCTGAAACAGTGGCGGAACCTCGTGCCTATTCACTCACACATTCCTAAAAACCTGTGAAACGAAGTGAAGGCCCGGCGCCTTTCCTTTTGGGCCTGCCTCGTCCACATCCATGGCATGCGGATTTTGGAACACTGGAGATGGTTATGTTCACGCGCCTCATTCTCACCTCTTCGGCTCTGGCGATCAGCGCAACGGCGCTTGCCGCGCAGAGCCTGGACGACGGCACCTATGTTCACGGCTTCATCGGCTACAGCCAGCTACAGGACAGCGATTTCACCGGGACGATCGGTGGTACAACACAATCGGTCGATACCGATTTCGACGCAGGTTTCGGACTGGGCCTCGCGATAGGTAAGGAAATCCCGCAATGGTCCAACGACATCATCGGAACGCGGATCGAACTGGAACTGTCTTATCGCGACAGTGACGTGGATGGTGTGAACTTTACCGGAAATGGTCCGGGGCCCGAGGGCAATATCTCGGGCGATGTCACGCAGACCTCGTTATTTGCCAATGTGCTGTTCGATTTCAAACAGGCCGGCGTGCTGACGCCCTATGCCGGGTTTGGTCTGGGTGCCACCTATTCGGATCTGGATTTTTCTTACGGGCCCGGTGTGGCGCTGGACGACACCGACACCACCTTTGCCGCCCAGCTGATCGCCGGTGTGGCATACGACATCAACCCGTCAACCGCCTTTACCATCGACGCCCGCTATGCCCGCGCCTTTGACGTCTCGTCGCAGCGCCTGGCCCCCAACGGAGCTTTGACCGGCAACGTAGAGGACGATCTGGATACTTTCAGCGTCAATTTCGGACTTCGCTATAATTTCTGATTGCTTCGGGTGTCAGGTTTCTCTCCGGTTTCCTGCCCCTTTTTGCCCTCGCGCCTCAGGCGCGGGGGCACCCGGAAAACCCCGAAAAATGCAGCATGCGCTGGATATCCCGGTGGTCGCCCGGCCAGCAACAACCGCCTGCTTCATCTGGCCCCAAATATCCTCGGGGGGAATCGTGCCTGCGGGCACGATGGGGGGCAGACAGCCCCCCTGACCCTGCAACCGGCTTACGACGGCGCTTTGGTCTTGCGCAGATAGGGGAAGATCGTTTCGAACTCGCCAAACTTGGCCTTGGCGTCTTCGTTCGACACGGTTGGCGGGATGATCACGTCTTCGCCCGGCACCCAGTTGGCAGGCGTCGCAACGCCCTTGGCCGACATCTGCAACCCGTCTAGCGCGCGCAGAATTTCGGCAAAGTTCCGGCCCACGGTCATCGGGTAGGTCATCGACAGCTTCAGCTGCTTATCCGGGCCGATGATAAAGACCGAACGCACCGTGGCACTGTCAGCCGGTGTTCGGCCATCGGGCAGATATGCTTCGGCGGGCAGCATGTCGAAAGCCTTGGACACAGCCAGACCGTCATCGGCGATGATCGGAAAGCCGGGTTTGGCCTTGCCGTATTCCTCGATGTCCTTCTTCCACTTCTTGTGGTCTTCGACACCATCGACCGAAACGCCGATCACTTTGGTGTTGCGCGCGGCCCATTCGTCATTCAGCTGCGCAACGGCCGAAAACTCGGTCGTGCAAACAGGTGTGAAATCCTTTGGGTGCGAGAACAAAATGGCCCAGCTGTCGCCAATCCAGTCGTGAAACTGAATGGTGCCCTCATCCGTTTCTGCAGTGAAATTCGGAACGGTGTCGTTGATACGCAAACCCATGGGGCATCTCCTTCTCTGTGAAAAACCTGAATCGGTCGTTTGGAACCTAATCACTTTGTGCACAGGTTAAACCGTCCATCGCGCTTGGAGATACGGATTTCGTGGGCATTGCCAGAAAATAATTTGATCAAATTCACTATTGCTCAGCCTGTGCATGGGTGACAGAGTGGCCCGGAACAGTCGGCTTCAGGCAGACCTTCAGGAGGGTTCAGGATGATCGAAAAGCGGGATTTCTACATTAATGGTCATTGGGTGGCCCCGTCGCAGCCCAATGACTTCGAGGTCATCAACCCTTCGACCGAAGACCCCTGCGCCGTAATCTCGTTGGGTGGGCAGGCCGACACGGATGCAGCGGTTGCCGCCGCCAAGGCCGCCCTGCCGGGCTGGATGGCCACGCCAGTGGAAACACGCATCGCACTGGTGGAAAAACTGGTCGAACTCTATGCAACCCGGGCAGAGGATCTGGCGCAGGCGATGTCGCTGGAAATGGGCGCCCCGATCGATCTGGCGCGTTCGGCGCAGGCGGGTGCCGGCATCTATCACCTGAAGAACTTCATCCGCGCCGCCAGGGCGTTCGAATTTGAACGCCCGCTGGGGGATCATGCGCCGAATGATCGCATCATTTACGAGGCGGTTGGCGTTGCCGCTTTGATCACGCCATGGAACTGGCCGATGAACCAGATCACGCTCAAGGTGGGTGCTGCTGCGATTGCTGGCTGCACGATGGTGCTGAAACCGTCGGAACAAAGCCCGCTGAACGCGATGATCTTTGCCGAGATGATGGACGAGGCAGGCTTCCCGCCCGGTGTATTCAATCTGGTCAACGGCGACGGCGCGGGTGTTGGTTCGCAACTTTCAGGCCATCCGGATGTGGACATGGTCAGCTTCACCGGCTCGACCCGCGCAGGCACCGCGATTTCCAAAAATGCGGCCGATACCCTCAAGAAAGTACATCTGGAGCTTGGAGGCAAAGGGGCCAACGTCATCTTTGAGGACGCGGACGAGAAGGCGGTCAAGCGTGGGGTGCTGCACATGATGCAAAACACCGGCCAGAGCTGCAACGCCCCCAGCCGGATGCTGGTGCAACGCCCGGTCTATGACAAGGCTGTGGAAACCGCGGCCGAGGTTGCAAACACTGTCAAGGTTGGCCCTGCCACAGAGGAAGGCCGCCATATCGGCCCGGTGGTGAATGAAGTTCAGTGGACCAAGATTCAGGACCTGATCCAGAAGGGCATCGATGAGGGGGCGCGGCTGGTCGCAGGCGGCACCGGACGGCCAGAGGGGCTGAACAAGGGCTACTATGTCCGCCCCACGGTCTTTGCCGATGCAAACAACCAGATGACCATCGCCCGCGAAGAAATCTTTGGCCCGGTTCTGACCATGATCCCCTTCGACACCGAAGAAGAGGCTGTCGAAATCGCCAATGATACACCCTATGGCCTGACCAACTATGTTCAGACGCAGGACGGCGCGCGTGCCAATCGCATGGCGCGGGCGCTGCGGTCGGGCATGGTTGAAATGAACGGACAGTCGCGCAGCGCGGGTTCACCGTTCGGCGGCATGAAGCAATCCGGCAACGGGCGTGAAGGCGGCATCTTCGGGCTTGAGGACTTTCTCGAGGTCAAAGCTGTCGGTGGCTGGGCGGCAGAGTAACTTACCTGCAAAGCAGACAGATTGGGCGGGGCAACGCGATTGGCCCCGCCCGTAACCCATCATACGGGCCGCACCACAAGCTGGGGTACGCCATCGGACGTGCAGCGCTGCGATCGACCGTCCCATCCAATCTCTCCGGTGACGCGTTGCCGAAAGGCAGAAAAGCTGTCAAAGCGCACCACATCTACCGGCGTATCGAAATGCAGGGTCACTCGGCGACGCGCGCCATCGCCAAGCATGGTCATACCGCGAATTTCGGCTGTGAACGCCTGACCCAGATAGCGCCCTTCGACCCGATCACCCACGCGCAGATGCATCCGGTTTCCAGCCATTGCGTGCAAGGTGTTCCAGTCTCGAACGCCATGCTGATGGGCCAGCAGTTCCAATGCCGCGCTATGCGACAGCGAAACGCCCTTCGTTTTCAATTCTTCCCGCAGGCGTTTCGCCTGCGCTTTCAGCTCTTCAACCGGAGCAACGGTTCGGGATCGTGTCATCATGTGCCTCGTTTCCTTGAACGGGCGCGAAGTCAGGATGGTGCTCGCATTTCCATCCGCGCGCCGGGAAAGGGCAACAGATGCTTTTCAAACCGGGTTTCACCAAAGCCAATGGCCGCGAGCGGCAGGGGACCCGAACCTGAGGTGCCTTTTGGCAGCGGCCGGGTCGAGTGTCAATCAGGCGTCCGCCTGCGCCGCCTCATAGGCCAGCATGGCACGCTTGACCGGCAAGCCCCAGTGATAACCTCCCAGACCACCTGATTTGCGCAATGCCCGATGGCAGGGGATCAACCAACTGACCGGGTTGCGGCCAACTGCCGTTCCCACGGCGCGAACGGCCTGCGGCGAGCCGACTCGCTGGGCGATCTCGGAATAGGTCGTAACCTGCCCGGACGGGATATGCATCAGCGCTTCCCACACCTTGATTTGCAAAGGTGATCCGATCAGGAAAACCGGTGTCGGCTCCAACCGGTCGCTGGCAGCGCCAAAAGCACTCAGCGCCCAAGGACGCAGACGCATAGGGTCTTCGACAAACGTCGCCTTGGGCCAGCGCGAGATCATGTCTTCCATCGCGGCCTCTTCGCCAGTTTCGGCGCCGAAGGCCATGCCGCAGATGCCCTTGTCGGTGCCCATGACCAGCGCAGGGCCAAAGGGGCATTCGAACCACCCCCAATAGATCGTCAGACCTTCGCCCTTGCGGGCATATTCGCCGGGGCTCATGGATTCCCACTTCAGGAACAGGTCATGCAGACGTCCGCTGCCGGACAGGCCCACATTGTGTGCCGTTTCCAATGTCGTGAACCGTTCACGCAACAATGCCTTCGCATGGCCCAGCGTCAGGTATTGTTGATACCGTTTCGGCGACACTCCGGTCCAACGCGAGAACAAACGCTGGAAATGGGCCGGGCTCATATCCATCTGGCGGGCCAACTCATCAAGGCTCAGGCCTTCGCCGCCCTGATCGATCAACTCGATTGCCCGGCGCATGACGTTGTAATGATAGCCGCTTTCTGGGGTCTGGACGTTCATGGTTGCACCTCATTGTCTGACACGAACCATAGCGCGCGCGACACGCTGCCGCGACCCGGAACTTGCGCATTGGCTTTGGGCTTGTGTCGCGGCCCCTCGGGCGGCATTAAGGCCCGGATGGCAAAGCAACTCGACTATCATACGATCCGCGAGATCTTTACGCGCTTTCAGGAAGCCGACCCCGAACCCAAGGGTGAGCTTGAGCACGTGAATGTCTACACGCTGGTCGTGGCCGTGGCGCTGTCGGCGCAGGCAACCGATGCGGGGGTCAACAAGGCTACGCGCGACCTGTTCAAGATCGCCGACACGCCGCAAAAGATGCTGGATCTGGGCGAGGAAGGCCTGATCGAGCATATCAAGACCATTGGCTTGTTCCGCCAGAAGGCCAAGAACGTCATCAAGCTCAGCCGTATCCTGGTTGACGAATATGGCGGCGAGGTTCCCAATTCCCGGGCTGCCCTGCAATCCCTTCCGGGTGTGGGCCGCAAGACGGCCAACGTGGTTCTGAACATGTGGTGGCGGCAACCGGCGCAGGCGGTGGACACCCATATCTTTCGCGTCGGAAACCGCACAGGCATTTGCCCGGGCAAGGATGTGGACGCGGTCGAACGCGCCATCGAAGACAATATTCCCGCTGACTTTCAACTTCATGCGCATCACTGGCTGATCCTGCATGGCCGGTACCACTGCAAGGCGCGCAAGCCGCAATGCCCGACCTGCATCATCCGTGATCTCTGCCAATTCGAGGACAAAACCCTATGAAGACTTATCAACTGACCGGCATCGGAAATGCCGTCGTGGACGTGATTTCCCAAGCCGATGACAGCTTTCTGGAGCTGATGGGCATCGAAAAAGGCATCATGCAGTTGATCGAACAGGAACGCGGCGAGGTGCTGTACGCCTCGATGGAAAGCCGAGTTCAAACGCCGGGTGGCTCGGTGGCCAATACGATTGCGGGCGCAGGCGCGCTTGGGCTGGATGCAGCGTTTATCGGCCGGGTTCACGATGATGCTCTGGGCCGGTTCTACGCAGATGCGATGAACGAAGATGGCGTCGATTTCGTGAACCCGCCTGTTCCGGGTGGCGAATTGCCGACGTCACGCTCGATGATCTTTGTCTCGCCAGATGGTGAGCGGTCAATGAACACCTATCTGGGCATTTCCTCGGAACTGTCGTCTCAGGACGTTTCGGATGGGGTCGCTGGAAACAGCCAGATCATGTTCCTTGAGGGGTATCTGTTCGACAAAGAGAAGGGCAAGGCGGCATTCCTTGAGGCCGCACGTGCCTGTCACAAAGGTGGCGGCAAGGCCGGGATTGCCATTTCCGATCCGTTCTGTGTGGAACGGCATCGGGTGGATTTCCTGCTGCTGATTGAAAACGAGCTGGATTTCGTGATCGGCAACGAGGCCGAGATCAAATCCCTGTTCGAGACCGACGACCTAGAAGAGGCGCTGCGGCGCACATCGGCGATTTGCCCGCTTGTGGTCTGCACCCGTTCGGGTGACGGGGTGACAGTTATGAACGGCGACACTCGCATTGACGTACCGGTCGAGAAGGTCGTCCCCGTTGATGCAACAGGTGCGGGCGACCAGTTTGCCGCCGGGTTCCTGTTTGGCATGGCAACCGGCCGCGATTACGAGACCTGCGCCCGCATCGGCAATGTCTGCGCCCGCGAGGTCATCAGCCATATCGGCCCGAGACCCGAGGCGGATATGCTGGAATTGCTGCGGGAGGAAGGGCTGCTTTGAGCCCTTTTTGCCGGATACTGCGCCTGGCGAGAATGCCCACATTTGCGGACCCGTCTGCACTGCTTAGTTGTGCATTCACCAATCTGCGGATGCTACTAAGAAAATGGTCTTTCTGAAATTACAACACTGTCTAATTAATTTAGCGCGCAAACGCGCACCTGTTAGCGCGCAACTGAGAACGTTTCAGTGTGTCAAAGCTGCACTCCGCGCGTCAGCGCCCCGTCAATGATAAGGTTTGTCCCAGATGTGAAGGACGAAGCAGGGCTCGCAAGAAACGCCACACCGCGCGCAATCTCCTCCGGCCTCGCCATCCTGCCAGTCGGATTGAGAGAAAGAGCATTGGCGAAAACGTCCGGCATTTCCGTCTCGACCTTTTGCCAGATTCCACCTTCGAAATAGGTGTTGCCCGGTGAGACGGAATTGGCACGGATATTTTTGTCCGCAAGTTTGACAGCCAAGCCATGCATGTAATTGACAAGCGCAGCCTTGAACGCCGCGTAGGCCGGACCGCTGGCATCGGTCTCGCGACCGGACACGCTGGCAATAGCAGTAATCGACGCGTTGTCGGAACGCTCCAGCCAAGGCATCGCCGCGTTGACCAGCCTGACAGTATGCATGAGATCAGTCTCATAGCTGATGCGCCAGGCTTCCTCGTCGTCTGTCATGGCGAGCGCGGATGCACTGGCTACGATGATGTCGAGTCCGCCGAATGCTTTGGCCGTTGATGTCACGAACTCCCCCAGGGCCGCCTTGTTGGAAACGTCAAGCACTTTGCCAAGTACCTTGACGTTTTCGCTTTTCAATGCAGCAACGGTTTCTTCCACCTCGTCCGGATGGCGCGCGCAGATTGCGATGTTTGCACCTTCGGCTGCAAAAGTCTCAGCGCAGCACCGCCCGATCCCTCTTGTTCCACCGGTGATGAGTACGTTTTTCTCTTTTAAACCCAGATCCATGACGTGCGTATCTTTCAAAACATGTGTTGGGCACGACTCGCACTGGTCGCTGCCTCATAAAGCCAGCAGATGCCAACGTGTCCCGCTAAGCAACCCGAATGACTCAGAGGATATCAGTTTTGGTGTCTACCCGCGCACGCAATGCGCCTGACGTCGAAGGTTTGGTCTGTTGTTAGGGCAATGTCAGAGTGATCCCGCCCGTTAGTCGATTGTTGGCAACAGGCAATGGCACTAGCAAGCGGGTATCGAAATCATTTGGTCGAATGGTAGCTTTGTCCCGCCTAGCGAATCAATCTGAAACGCAACCCAAGCAATCAGAGTTCGTTTAGATAGTCGGAAAAAGCCTCGACCACACGCTCATACACATCGCGCTTGAAGGGCACGATTTCCGCGATCAGCCGGTCGGGCTCTTGCCATTTCCAGCGGGTGAACTCCGGGTGGTCGGTTTCGATGTTGATCTGATCGTCGGCGCCGGTGAAGCGCAGCAGGAACCATTTCTGTTCCTGCCCGCGATAGCGACCTTTCCAAATGTGGGGCACGATGTCATGGGGCAGGTCATAGGGCAGCCAGCCCTCGGTTTCGGCGATGACTTCGACCAGATCAGCCGTGACCCCGGTTTCTTCCCACAGCTCGCGCAGGGCTGCGTCGCGGGGATCTTCGCCCTTGTCCACACCGCCCTGCGGCATTTGCCAGGCGTCCGCATGGCGGTCATTGCGCTGGCCCACGAAAATCTTGCCCTCGGCATTCATCAGCATCAGCCCGACGCAGGGGCGATAGGGCAGTTTGGCGATTTCTTCGGGGGTCATGCGCGGCCTCATTGTGTTGTTCCGCCCACCTCTAGCAACCACCGGCGCAACAGCAAAGAGGGTGACGTGGGGTTTCGCGTGACAAAGTTTACGCGAACGTCAATCTATCACGCAAATTCAGGAGGGAGAGTTCCGCCATGACTGCGTACCCGAATATGCTGGCCCCGCTGGATCTGGGCTTTACCACGTTGAAAAACCGCGTGCTGATGGGCTCGATGCATACGGGGCTTGAGGAGACCGGCGACTGGAACCGGGTGGCCGAGTTCTATGCGGATCGGGCGCGGGGCGGCGTGGCCCTGATGGTGACGGGCGGGATTGGTCCGAACCTTGAAGGCTCGGTCCTGCCGGGGGCTTCGATGATGGTGAGCGACAAGGACGTGGCGCACCATTCCATCGTGACGCAGCGCGTACATGAAGCGGGCGGCAAGATCGCAATGCAGATCCTGCATGCGGGGCGCTATGCTTACGGGCCGAAATGCGTGGCGCCCAGCCCGGTGAAATCGCCGATCTCTCCGTTCCCGCCCACTGAGCTGGATGAAGAGGGTATCGAGAAGCAGATCAGCGATATCGTCAACGCCGCCGTACTGGCGCAAAAGGCGGGTTATGACGGGGTCGAGATCATGGGGTCGGAAGGGTACTTCCTGAACCAGTTCCTTGTAACCCATACCAACAAGCGCACCGACCGCTGGGGCGGGTCTTATGAGAACCGGATGCGTCTGCCGATCGAAGTTGTGCGCCGTACGCGCGAGGCGGTGGGCACCGATTTCATCATCATCTACCGGCTGTCGATGATCGATCTGGTCCCCAACGGCTCGACCCATGACGAGGTGGTGCAACTGGCGCAGGAGATCGAAAAGGCCGGGGCCACGATCATCAATACCGGCATTGGCTGGCACGAGGCGCGGATTCCCACGATTGCCACCAGCGTGCCGCGCGCGGCCTTCGCCTGGGTGACCAAGAAGCTGATGGGCAAGGTGGGGATACCGGTGATCACCTCGAACCGGATCAACACCCCCGAGGTGGCCGAAGAGGTTCTGTCGACCGGTTGTGCCGACATGGTCTCGCTGGCCCGCCCGATGCTGGCGGATGCGGATTTTGTGGCCAAGGCGATTGCGGGTGAGGCCGCAAAGATCGCACCTTGCATTGCCTGCAATCAGGCCTGTCTGGACCACACGTTCAGCGGCAAGCTGACATCCTGCCTCGTGAACCCGCGCGCCTGTCATGAGACGGAGCTGGTGATTGAACCGGCCAAAACGCGCAAATCTATTGCCATTGTGGGCGCAGGCCCTGCCGGTCTGTCGACCGCAATGACCGCGGCCCAGCGCGGCCACGATGTTACTCTGTTCGACCGCGCTGATGAGGTCGGCGGGCAGCTGAACATGGCCAAGCAGGTGCCGGGGAAAGAAGAATTCTGGGGTCTTGTCGACTGGTACCGCACCATGATGGATGATCTGGGCGTGACCGTCGAACTGAACCGCGAGGTAGGCGCAGATGACCTGACCGGCTTTGACGAGGTGGTCATCGCCACCGGCGTCAGCCCGCGTGATCCGCAGATACCGGGGCAGGATCGGGACAATGTGGTGAATTACATCGACGTGCTGCGCGGCAAGGCCGAGGTTGGCAAGTCTGCTGCCGTGATCGGGGCCGGTGGCATCGGCTTTGATGTTTCCGAGTTCCTGCTGGAAGAGGGTCACAGCGCCACGACCGACCTGCCCCTGTGGATGAAGGAATGGGGCGTGACGGATCCGGCTGAACACCGTGCGGGATTGGCGCCCGAGGGGCCGCAACCCAGCGCCCCCGCACGTCAGGTCACCTTGTTGCAGCGCAAAAAACAGGCGCATGGCAAGGGGCTGGGCAAGACCACCGGCTGGATTCACCGCGCGACGCTGAAGATGAAGGACGTCAACTTCGTGGGCGGCGTGAACTATGAGCGCATCGACGACGAGGGGCTGCATGTCTCATTCGGAGAAGAGCGCGCCGACCCGACCGTCATCAAGGCGGACACGATCGTTCTGTGTGCCGGGCAGCTGTCCGAGCGGTCGCTGGCCGATGCGCTGATCGAACGCGGGATCACCCCGCATGTGATCGGCGGCGCGGATGTGGCCGCGGAACTGGACGCCAAGCGGGCGATCAATCAGGGCACACGCCTCGCAGCGGAGTTCTGAAGCCACTCGTTCAGAGTGTCTTCAGTCCGACAGCGCGAGTTTTGCACCCAAGGCACCAAAAGCGGTTGCGAAACACCGCTTTATCCACGCCATCACAGCAGGGCGCCGGATCACGTAGTCCCGCGCAAGTGCAGCGCATGCGCCATAACCGACAAAAACAACAAATGTCATGGCCATAAAGGCCAAAGCCAGTTTGGCCAGTTCCATTCCTGCGTTTGCCGCATTCGTTGGCAAGAATTGAGGCAGAAAGGCCAGGAAGAATAGCGACAACTTTGGGTTCAAAACGTTGATCAGCGTTCCTGTCACGGCAATTCTATAGTCGCTTTTTGCGGATTTCTCCGCCGCGACGTCCATGGCACCACCGTCCTTCAGGATACCCCATGCCATGTAGAACAAGTACAAGACGCCAAGATATTTGATGAATTGAAACGCGACGGCACTGGTGTGAAGCAAGGCTGCAAGTCCGATGATGCTGGCCAAGGCCGCCGGAACGATCCCAAGTGTGCATCCGAAGGCGGCGGCAAGACTTGCGCGAAACCCGCGCCCAAGACCGACAGCCAAAGTATAGATGACGCCGGTGCCCGGCAGCAGAACAACAATCAATGATGTGATGAAGAATTCCAGCGACATGATTACCCCCTGCAAATGCAGGCAGATTCACCAAGTGCGCCGAAAATGTAAATGCCTGTCCATCACATGAACCGAACGGACGGTTTCAACAACCTGCGGCTATTCCACGGTGATCGAAATCACCTCGGACACGACCGGCGGTGAATGCGGCACATGCCCGGCATCGCCCAGAACCAATTGCAGGGTGTGTTTGCCCGGCGACAGATCCAGTGTTACCTCGGTCTGACCGCCTCCGAAGTGCATGTGATGATCGTCGGCAGGCAGACCATTTGCCAGCTCATCCGCGCCATCCTCGCCCGCGCCCAGCGGGGGACGATCAAGCAACAGGTGGTGGTGCCCGGTGTTTTCTTTCTCGGTACCTGCGGGCGCGACGCCCATGCCGCTGAGGCCAAAGACAACCGTGACCGGTGATTTCACGGTGTCGCCATCCGACAGGTTGACGAAATAGACCTTTGCATCAGGATTCGACGGGGTCTCTCCTCCGGCATTTGCAAAGCCCACCGAAAGGCAAAGCGCAGCAATGGCGAAAAAGGGTTTCATGATCTCCTCCCTGGTCACAAAAATGCCATTCTCAATTTGATACCTTAGCGCGATTGCCTGAAAAACACAGCATCACAATGCCTGAGGCAGGTTTGGAAACCACTGTTTCTGCGTTTCTCATACGCAAACGATCCGATTCAAATCCCTGATATTATCCCATGTCTGCCCCGTTTCCGCCCAGATTCAGCGCCATAGTCAGGACGGAAATCAAGATCTGGGGAACGAGTATGGACCGACTGACCGAAATGGAAGCCTTCGCCAATGTGGTGGACCAGGGTGGCTTCACCGATGCGGCCAAAAAGATGGGCATCTCCAAATCAGCCGTGTCCAAACACGTATCAAGCCTCGAGGCGCGTCTGGGAGCGCGGCTGTTGAACCGCACCACGCGCCGGGTGTCACCAACAGAAATCGGGCTGGCCTATTATGACCGTGCGCGACGCGTGTTGAATGATGCCGGTGAAGCGGATTCACTGGTCACGTCTATGCAATCGGCCCCGTCTGGCCTTTTGCGCATCAGCGTTGCCACGGATTTCGGCGTAAATCACCTGTCGCCTGTTCTGTCCGAGTTCCTTGCAGCCTACCCCGACATCACCGTGAACATGGTTTTGAACAACCGCTATGTCGAGCTGATTTCCGAAGGATTTGACGTGGCCGTGCGCATTGGTGAGCTGGAAGACAGCACGTTGCGGGCCCGCAAACTGACCGAGACGGTCAAACGCATGGTCGCCGCGCCCAGTTACGTCGAAAGATTCGGTAGGCCACAGAAGATCGATGATCTGAACGAACACAAGCTGCTGCATTATTCCAGCCAATCCTCGGGCAATGTCTGGAAACTGACCGCGCCATCCGGCGAAAAACGTCAGGTTCGCACTGCCGGGTGGTTGAGTGTCAATGATGGCCAATCCCTGTTGAACGCGGCGGTTTCCGGCCTGGGTATCGCCTATCTGCCCAGCTATCTTTACGCCGAAGCGCTGAAGGCTGGGCTGGTCGTCGATGCAATGCCGTCCCTGCCCGACGAAGTTCAAGGCGTTTACGCCGTCTACCCGCCGGGCCGCTTTACGCAACCCAAAGTGCGGGCCTTCATCGATTTCCTCGTCGATTCCTTCCACGAGAAGGGTCCGATGGACTGGTAATTTCTCCCTGAAGACCAACCTTTGGCCCGCATGTGAAAGTGCGGGCCTTTTTTATGGGTCGATCACCGACAGCCCCATGGACCGGGCGGAAGAGCGCAGGCTGTCGGTCAGCACATTCTGACCCGGCGGCGGGGTCTCGGAACGGCGCGCCAACAGGGCGATATCGCGATTTGCATTGGCGATGGACAACGGTCGCAAGCGCACTTCGTCGCGGTAGATCCCCTGTCTGCGAGCATAAAGATCAGGCAGCACCGCAACACCAACACCCGAAGCCGCCATCAGAACAATGGAATCAAGCGTCGTGCCTTCATACTCATCCGAAACAACCCCACCGCATTCCGCCGCCAAT
>NZ_JBXWSM010000052.1:0-28838 GCF_059613405.1 Ruegeria sp. BHSA118 | reverse complement strand
ATCGCCCGCGAATCCGGCAAGCCGGAGCAGGTGATCGAAAAGATGATCGAAGGCCGCATGAAGAAATTCGTCGCGGAATCGACTCTGCTGAACCAGCAATTTGTCGTGAATCCTGACCTGACCGTCGAAGCCGCGGCCAAGGAAGCCGGCGCGACCATCACCGGTTTCGTTCGTTTGGAAGTTGGCGAAGGTATCGTGGTTGAAAAAGAAGATTTCGCCGCTGAAGTCGCCAAAGCCGCACAAGGCTAAAACGTTACAGGGAAAGTGCCGGCAACGGCCTTTCCCAACAAAATTGAAGGGTTGCGCATCGCGTAACCCTTTTTCTTTTGCCACCGGCAATAAGAAAACTTTCATAAGTATAGAAGGATTGGAGGGCCCCGCATGATGGGGATGGTCGAGGCCCCCCAAAATTCCGACACCGGTACGCGGACAAATAGGCGCCCCCTTGTCAGAGTGATCGGAGAGCTTTGTTATTGCAAAGATCCAATCCAATGTTCCCTGGCTAAAGCCACCACTCACGGAACACTCTCACTTTGCAACTTTTACGATTGGTTTGAAAAGTAGTGATTTCCTTACCTAGGGTAAACTGACGCGGGATAGCGTCAAAATATTGCGGTTATGCTTCCATAATGAACATCTGATTGTGCAGTGACGCCTTGAGAACCGCTTGCGCAGTCGTTTCGACCGAAAGCGCCTCGCGCGCGAGTCGCAGGTGCTTCTCTACCGTTGCAGATGTCAGTCCCATCAACAGCGCGATATCCTGAGTGGTTTTCCCGTCACCAACCCACTGCAAAGCTTCGCGTTGGCGTTTGGTAAGTGCCCGGTTCGGCGGAAGGAACGGCAATGTCAGGATTTTCAGGTGGGCGACATTGTTCATAAGCAGAATGTCGTCGCCGTGCTCTTCCCACACCGCATCCACATCTTTCTGGCTCAGCCCTTCATTGGCCGACAGGGAAATCGCCCCCTTCGAGCGCATGGAAACCGAGTTGAAGCTGACGGTATAGCCGGAAACCACGCCCATGGATTTGTTGAACTCAAAAACTTCGCGCTCCTTCGCGGTCATCGTTCCGCCAGAGCTCATGTCCTGCAACATTTTCCAGCTGGCGGCGCCTTCGTTGTCCAAGGCCCACTTCAACATCGGAGCGTGAAAATACAGACCATCCTTGATGAACCCGTCCACATAAGCCCGTTTGTGGTTCGTCAGGATTACGAAATCTTCCGGGTCACCCAAGGACGTGGCCGTCCGAAATTGCGTGTACCCATAGATCAGGCGGGTAAATCCGAACTCGGCCATTTGCCGGCAATGTGCGTCCCACAGGTCTTCCAAGGTTTTGGCGTAGCTGACAAAGCGAAGATATTCCTTGAGCTTCATGTCGCGCTGCCCGCCATCAGATGAGCCGCGAGCGCGTCCAGCGCGAGGATATAGCTGTGGGCACCGAAGCCACAGATCTGACCCAGTGCGACAGGGGCTATGTAGGACCTGTGCCGAAAGGCTTCCCGGGCATGAATGTTGGAAAGATGCACTTCGACAACCGGCAGTTCCACCGATGCAATCGCATCCATAAGGGCAATCGACGTATGCGTGAACGCGCCTGCGTTCAGTATCAGCCCGCTTTGTACACCGCGGGCCGCGTGAATGGCGTCAAGCAGCACACCTTCATGATTGGATTGCTGGTGGGTGACTTCCAGCCCAATAGAGGCGCCATGCTGAACGCAACGGTCCTCGATCATATGTAGTGTCGTGCTGCCGTAAACCTCGGGCTGCCGTGTGCCAAGCAGATTGAGGTTTGGGCCATTCAATACCAAAACGTTATGCATGTTTTCACGATCCCCATACTTGGTTCATAGACGCGAAAAGGCTGGGTTGTCTACCTGACTTTGGCGGATTGAATACAGACAGTTGCCCGGAAAACAGACCTTGAGATGGAAGAGGAAACCATCTTCAGTCATTCGACATGAGGACACCGCGCGTCCGTTTGGACTTGGGTCGTACATCCACGTCCGTTTTTCGGTTGCGGGAAAACAGGTTTTCGGGCGCATTGGCGTCGGTTTCACGATCAGAAAACAGAAACTGTCCGGGGTTTTCGGTCGGCCCCTTGCGACGCTGAGTAATACTTGCATACCGTCCTTGATGCGATTGTACATTGTCATGTGGAATTTTCGTTCAACCCGGTTACGCTCCAACGCAGCGGGCGGCTGATTGCCGTAAAGACAACACGGCTTAGAACCGGGTCGGAACGCAAACGAAATCAGATATAGCAGAGGAACATGACAATGACCCCGGATACCCTTTTCTCGCTGCCCGGCAAAACCGCATTGGTCACCGGAGGCGCCACGGGTATCGGTCGGATGGCCGCAGAGGCATTGGTCAGGGCCGGCGCGCGTGTACTGATCGCTTCTCGAAACGGGGACGCGTGTGTCGCGGCCGCCGCCGAGCTGAATGCGCTGGAGGCGCCTGGAAGTGCCGAAGGGTTTGCCGGCGACATCGGTAGCGAGGCAAGCATCGCCAAACTGGTGTCGGACATTCAGGACCGTACGGAAAGGCTTGATATTCTTATGAATAACTCTGGCGTGACCTGGGGTGCACCCATGGGTCAGTTTCCGTATGACGCGTGGGACAAGGTGATGTCGGTCAACGTGGCCGGGGTATTCGAGCTTACCCAGAGGCTGCTGTCGATGTTGATGCAATCCGGAACCGCAGATGATCCGGCCAGGGTTGTGAACGTCGGGTCCGTGATGGGAGAAATTCCCATGGGGGATGGTGCCTATAGCTATTCAGCCTCGAAGGCCGCGGTTCTGCATCTGACAAAAATCATGGCCAAGGAATTGTCGCCTTACCACGTGACGGTCAACGCGCTGGCTCCGGGGCCGTTCGTATCGCGGATGACAGCCTTTGCTACAGCGGATGAAGACAAGCGTGAAAAGGTCGGCAAGTCAGTGCCGCTTGGGCGCGTCGGCTGTGACGAAGATATAGCGGGATGCGTGCTGTTTCTGTGCGGACGTGGCGGCAGTTATGTAACCGGTTCGATAATCCCGGTTTCTGGTGGGATCAACGTCGTAACGTCGGGCAATATCTTTGCCGAAGCCTTCTAAGTCGCGCTGCGGTCAAAGCCGATCCGTTTCACAACGTGTTGGATTTGTGCCGTTTCTTGTTTTTCGACAGCTCAATTTCCAGGTTCGGCAAGCTGTTCTTGCCAAAGAACATTTCAGAGCCGTAAAACAGGCTGGGAACGCCAAAAACGCCGCGGCGAACGAACGATTTGGTCTGATCCTTCAGGTCCTGTTTGATTTCAGGGCTTGTCATGGCCTCGCGCAGCTTACGAACCGGCAGTTCATTTTCCTGTAGAATGTCAATCAGAACGGCCAATTCGTCCGCCTTTTGCCCGTGCACCCATATGGCATCAAAGATGGCGTTTATGTATTTGATTTCCCATGATTTATCACTGGCGAACCGGGCGCCGCGCATCGCAAATTTCGTATTGATCGGAAAATGCGGGCTCATGTGAAAGCTCAACCCGCGACGCCGCGCGAACCGATGCAAGTCATGAGTAAGATAGGCGGTTTTCTGGCGGTTCTCGGAAAATGCCTGAAACGGGCTCTGGTTGTGCGTTGCCTTGAAAACAACAGGCAGAAGGACAGGGGAATAAGTGATCCTGGCATTGTGCCGCTCGGCCAGCTCTGGCAGCATCTTGTGGGCCAGAAAGGCATTTGGGCTGCAAAAGTCGTAAACGAAATCTATGTTTTGCGTCATGATGTTCCTCCAGACCGGTCCGGTATGACCCCATCCAAAAATTTACAAGCGAATCTGTATCGGTTTCATTGTATCACCTGGATTTAAGGTGTGCCTCTTGGCACTGCTTGTATAACCATTCATTTCAGCCCGGGTTTTGCTGTTGTTTCAGGCCCCACGCATACACGATATTAATCAACGTCTGGTGGAACTCAAAAAGTGCTTCGAAAACAAGTCATGTTCGATGAAACGCGCCTGGGCCGGATTCGCATCTGGATGGACCGCTATGTTGAGCAGCGTAAATACGCGGGCTCGTCCTTTTTGCTGAAGCACAAAGGGGATGAGGTCTTTTTCCACGCCAGCGGCCTTCGAAATCTGGAAGAGGACTTGCCGTTCCAACGCGACACGCTGGTGCGCATCTACTCGATGACCAAACCCGTCACGTCTGTTGCCTTGATGATGCTGGCGGAACGAGGGCTGTTTCACCTCGACGCGCCGCTGTCCGATTTCCTTCCCGAATTCCAACAGATGCAGGCTCTGGTACCCGGCGCGGAAAGGCTGGATCAAACCGAGGACGCGGCAAGCCCGACCCTCCATCAGTTGCTGACCCATACCGGCGGTTTCAGCTATCCGTTCAATCCCGGGATTCTGCCGGAGGCGATGGATAATAAGGACCTGATATTCAAACCAAATCAGGGGCTTCTGAAAGATCGCGTACGTGAACTGGCAGAGTTACCTTTGGCTTTCCAGCCCGGGACACGTTGGGAATACTCTGTTGGAACCGACGTGCTTGGACGCGTTGTCGAGGTCGTCTCGGGACAGACCCTGGAACAATTCTTCAGGCGGGAAATCTTGGCACCCCTCGAGATGCGCGAAACCGGGTTTTCCGTGCCGGCGGGGGCAGGGGACCGGTTCGCCTCTCTTTATACGCCGCTGGCTGGCGACGCGATGGCGTTGAATTCCGCGGATCAGGGAGGCGATACCTTGCGGCTGGTGGATGCCCACGAAGCTTCACCATTTGCAAATGCGACAACCTTCTCGGGCGGCGGCGGGCTGGTTTCCACAATCGATGACTATGTCAAATTCGTCGACATGCTTCGCAATCGCGGGTCCGGCAACGGGCATCAACTGCTTGGCCCTAAAACGGTGGACTTCATGATGCGCAACCACTTGCCGGGCGATATCGCTTCGATGGGACCAAAGAGCTTTGCAGAACAGCCGATGGAGGGCATGGGATTTGGCCTTGCAGGGTCCATTGTCCTGAACCCAGGTCGGGTGCGCGTGCCCGGGTCCGTTGGCGATTTCAGCTGGGGTGGCATGGCCTCGACCTATTTCTGGATCGACTGGCAGAACGATCTGACGGCTGTGTTCTTCACGCAATTGTCGCCGTCCAGTTCCTACCCGTCCCGGGCTGAACTCAAGGCCTTGGTGCACGCGGCCATGATTGAATGATTTTGCTCAGGCTGATACCCGGGTTTCGATCAATTAGCCCATGAGCAGACTATGACCGAAGCGGAACGCATCTTACTGGACCTTCTGGATATCGAACGGCTTGAAGTCGATCTTTTCCGCGGCACCGGGTCAGGTGGAGAAACACCAACCCGAATTTTCGGCGGTCAGGTCATCGCGCAGGCCTTGGCTGCGGCGTACAGAACCGTGGAAAACCGGTTGTGCCATTCCCTGCACGCCTATTTTATCCGACCTGGAGACCCAGATAAACCCGTTATTTATCAAGTTGATAGGGCACGTGACGGGGGGTCGTTCACAACCCGCCGCGTTGTCGCCATTCAGAATGGCAGGCAGATCCTGAATATGTCAGCTTCCTTTCACGTTCAGGATGAAGGTTGGGAACATCAGCATCCGATGCCAACCGTGAATCCACCCCAGACATATCCATCGCGTTCCGAGCTTCGACACGCATATGTGGATCGCGTGCCCGAAGGTTTTCGGGGTGAGCTTCTGCGTGAACGCCCGATCGAAGTTCGCGAGGTGGATCATCTGGATCCGTTCAACCCCGAAGTGTCGGAAGACCGCAACAAAACCTGGTTTCGCATGGCGGCTGCCGCGTCTGCGGACGCGAAAACTCAACATCTGCTTTTGGCTTATGCGTCAGATATGAACCTGATGTCGTCGGGTTTACGACCACACGGGCTCAGCTGGTTTTCCGGGGAATTCAACGGCGCCAGCCTGGATCATGCTTTGTGGTTTCATGCACCTGTGAAATTTCAGAACTGGCATCTGTATGTGATGGATTCTCCGTGGACGGGGCAGGGACGCAGCTTCAATCGCGGATCGATCTATTCAGAAGACGGAACCCTGGTCGCGTCGGTGGCTCAGGAAGGTCTTATGAGGAAGGTTCAGAGAAAACTTTAGGTATCTGGCGTAAACTGTTGATTCAACTTTCGCATCCCGCCCAGCCAGCGATCGTAATCAGCCGCTTTGAGTTGCAGATAATCCAACACCTGCGGATGCGGAAGAACCAGAAACCGTTCTTCCCGGATGGCTTGTACGCAGGTTTCAGCGACGTCTTCGGGCTCCAGCATTCCGTCGATCGATGCCACTGAAACCTCGTGTCCTTCAGTCATTTTCGACCGGACCGCCTGAGGACAAAGAACCGATACCCGCAGACCTTTGGTGCCATA
The DNA here is from genome assembly GCF_059613405.1 of Ruegeria sp. BHSA118. NCBI lineage: Bacteria > Pseudomonadati > Pseudomonadota > Alphaproteobacteria > Rhodobacterales > Roseobacteraceae > Ruegeria > Ruegeria sp. BHSA118. The sequence continues at coordinate 22,466 of NZ_JBXWSM010000052.1, read as the reverse complement.
TGTCAGCGACAGCCACTCGGCAAATCCGACTGCCGCGTGTTTCGTGACACCGTATGGCGCCGCACCGGGTTGGTTCAGCAAACCCGCCGCCGAGGCCGTCGTCAGAATATATCCGCCGCCGCGACCGATCATACGAGGCACCAAGTGCCGCGCGGTCCACACGTGCGACATCACGTTGATTTTCCAAATCTTTTCCCATTGATCGTCGGGAACATCCAGACCGCCAAGCGTCAGGATTCCGGCATTTGCGCAGAACAGATCAATTGGACCAACAGTATCTTCGGTGAAATCAATCAACGCCTTGATCTGTTCCTCATCCGAGACGTTACATGTGAACGCAACGCCGCCAGTTTGTGTTGCGATGTCACGGGCTCCGGCTGCGTCAATATCCGAACAGATGACGCGCGCACCGTCCTGAGCAAAGCGCGCCGCCAAACCCCGGCCAATGCCGTCTGCGGCGCCGGTCACGACGACAGTTTTGTCTCTGAGTTCCATGGCGCATTCCAAAACAAGTCTTGTGTGTTCTGGGCAGAGTGTTCACTTTGCGGCCAAGTTACAAGTAACCTATAATTACCATAATACTGATTATACGAATAGTGAACACAGCCAGGAGCGCACCATCCCCAAATACGACTCCTGCCAACATTCAAACGAATTTGCCATCATGTGCGCAGGATGTGATTACCCCAAGGCGTATCCCGCGCCGCGGACGGTTCGCACTGGATCGGTCCCGCCATATTGCGTCAGAGCTTTGCGCAAACGCCCGATATGCACATCGACGGTTCGGGTATCGACATAGATGTCGCGGCCCCAAACCCGGTCCAGCAATTGCTCGCGGCTCCAGACCCTGCCCGGCTTTTCCATGAATGTGCTTAGAAGCCGGAACTCGGTCGGCCCAAGCTTCAGGGGTTTGTCGTCCCGGCTGACCTTGTGCGTCTCGGAGTCAAGAATGATGTCATCGAATTCCAGGCGCAAACCAACGGTCGAAGGACGGACGCGGCGCAATTGCGTGCGAACGCGCGCCATCAGCTCGACCACGGAATATGGCTTGACCACGTAATCATCCGCACCGGTTTCCAGGCCGCGAACTTTGTCCACTTCCTCGGTCCGGGCCGACAACATGATAATCGGGATTGAACGCGTGTCCGGGCGGCTTTTCAGGCGTCGGCAGACCTCGATACCGCTCAGATTGGGCATCATCCAGTCCAGAACAATGATGTCCGGACAGTCTTCGTCCACCAACAGCATGGCTTCTTCGCCGTTGGCGGCCTTGGAAACCCGAAATCCTTCAGCTTCCAGATTGTAGGCCAAAACCTCACGCTGGGCCATTTCATCTTCTACAACCAGAACGGTAGGTTGATCTGCTGACATCTCAATCGTCTCCTACACGGTTTGCGACGTGGTGTCAGCCTTGGGCCGGGCTTCGGCCGGGCGGTCGCCGGTGACCAGATACACGACCTGTTCGGCGATCGAGGTTACGTGATCGCCCATGCGTTCGATGTTCTTGGCGATGAAATGCAGGTGCATGCAGGCCGAGATATTGCGCGGGTCTTCGGCCATGAACGTCAGAAACTCCCGGAACAGGCCGTTATACATCTGGTCCACCTCTTCATCGCGGTTGATGACGTCTGTGGCCAGTTCCGCATCGCGCTGAATATAGGCGTCCAGCGCATCACGCAGCATCCGTTCGACCTCGCGTGCCATACGGCGCAGGGCCGCAGCGCTTCCGGAGATCTCGCTGGCATTGACCAGAACAGTGGTTCGTTTGGCGATATTCTTGGCATAGTCGCCAATGCGCTCAAGGTTGCCGGACACCTTCAGAACCGACAGGATCAGCCGCAGGTCACTGGCCGTGGGTGCACGCAGCGCAATCAACCTAGCCGTTTCTTCGTTGATCAGCTCTTCAAGCGCGTCGATGGCCTTGTCGCCTTTTCGCACCTCTTGCGCCAACTCTTCATCGCGGGTTTCCAGCGAGCGCGCCGCGCCTATGATGGCGGCCTCGACCAGCCCGCCCATCTTCATGATATGCGCTTGGATCGCTTCGAGGTCGCGGTCAAAAGCAGTTGCAATATGTTGTTCGCTCATTGTCAGATACCTGTGCTTAGCCGATGCGACCGGTAATATAACTTTCCGTGCGCGGATCTATCGGATTGGTAAAGATCTGGCCGGTTTCACCGAATTCAACCAGATTGCCCAAGTGGAAAAAGGCCGTTTTCTGACTGACCCGTGCAGCCTGCTGCATCGAGTGGGTGACGATCACAACCGAAAACCGCGACCTCAGCTCATCGATCAACTCTTCGACCTGTGCGGTCGCGATCGGATCAAGGGCCGAGCACGGCTCGTCCATCAACAGAACTTCGGGTTCGGTGGCGACGGCCCGGGCGATGCACAAACGCTGCTGCTGGCCACCGGACAGACCGGTGCCAGGTGCATCCAGTCGATCCTTGACCTCATCCCAGATCGCGCCGCGACGCAGGGATTTTTCCACGATTTCATCCAGTTCCGCCTTGTTGCGGGCCATGCCGTGAATGCGCGGGCCATAGGCCACGTTGTCATAGATCGACTTCGGGAACGGGTTGGGTTTTTGGAACACCATTCCGACCTTGGCGCGCAACTGGACCGGATCGACACGCTTGTCATAGATGTCTTCTCCATCCAGCAGGATGTCGCCTTCGACGCGGCAGATATCGATGGTGTCGTTCATTCGGTTCAGGCAACGCAGGAAGGTGGATTTGCCACAACCAGATGGACCGATGAAGGCCGTGACGGTCTTGTCCTCGATCTCAACGCTCACGTCCTTGATCGCATGGGCCTCACCGTAGAAAACCTGTACGTTCTTGGCGTTGATCTTGATGTCTTTGGAGTCCACGGTTCTCTCCACTCGTGTCATGTCGTTCATTTCAGCCCCCATTTACCAGCGGCGTTCAAAGCGGCGGCGCAAGATGATTGCGATGATATTCATGGTCAGCAGGAACATCAAAAGTATGATGATCCCACCCCATGCCTTTTCGTAAAAGCCAACGTCAGCGCGTGCGGCCCATGTATAGATCTGGGCGGGCATGGCCGAATTCGGCTCGGTAAAGCCTGCAAGAAAGCCGTCGGGATACCCGCGTGCGACAAACCCCACCATGCCGATCAGCAAAAGAGGTGCGGTTTCACCCAAGGCTTGCGCCAGACCGATGATGGTACCCGTCAGAATGCCCGGCGCAGCCAGCGGCAGCACGTGGTGAAACACCGCCTGCATTTTCGACGCCCCTACCCCAAGCGCCGCGTCGCGGATCGACGGAGGCACGGCCTTCAAAGACGCGCGGGTCGAGATGATGATCGTCGGAAGCGTCATCAGGGTCAGAACCAGACCGCCGACCAGCGGCGCCGATTGCGGCAGGTGCATGAACTGGATGAAAACGGCCAGGCCCAGAATGCCGAAGACGATGGACGGAACCGCGGCCAGGTTCGAAATGTTCACTTCGATCAGGTCAGTCAACTTGTTCTGTGGTGCAAACTCCTCGAGATAGATGGAAGCTGCGACGCCAATCGGCAGAGACAGACACAGAACGACCAGCATCATGAAGAATGATCCCACAACCGAGACACCGATGCCTGCGCCGCCGGGATTGTCCACGCCTGCGTCCGCTCCGGTGATGAAGGGCCAGTTGAATGCCTGCCTGATGATGCTGGCCTGTTCCAGCGCATCGACCAGATCCAGATCGCTTTTTTGCAGAAACCGGCTGTCCTGTAATGTGTCGCGGGATACGCGGCCTTTGAAATACCCGTCCACCCGGCTGGATGCTGCCAGATCGAATTTGACCGGCTGGCCCAGCTTGTCAGGGTTTTCGGTATAGAAGGTCCGGATCGTTCCGCCGACTTTACCCAAAAGACGCTCGATCGCGGCCTCATCAAAATCCACGCTGATTCCGCGTTCGGCAAGTTCACCGTTCAACTGGGCGATAAACAGGTTGGAATAGACTTTTGTTTTGAACAGGGCCCCTTCGGCCTCGTCCCGCTGCGGTTCGGTCAGCGTGAAATCAATGCTGACGACCGTGCGTTGGAAGGCCGGGATCCCCTGCGACAGGATCGAAGCGAACAGAACAACCAGAAAGAACAGACCGATTGCGATTGCGGCGATGCCATAAGCGCGGAACCGTTTCTCGGCTTTGGCACGTTTCGTTGTGCGTTCATCCGAAGCCGTAAGCGAGATCGTATGGCGACCGGATTGGGGGCTTTGCATACTGGTGTCGGTCATTCGTACTGCTCCCGGTACTTGCGCACGATATACAGGGCACACACGTTGAGCCCCAATGTTAGAACGAAAAGGGTCATGCCAAGTGCGAAGGCGACCAGCGCCTCGGGTGAGGCAAAGTCGGCGTCCCCCGTCAACTGGCTGACGATCTTGGCTGTCACAGTTGTCATGGCTTCGAACGGGTTCAGGCTGAGGCGGGCCGCAGCCCCTGCCCCGAGAACCACGATCATGGTCTCGCCGATGGCACGCGATGCCGCCAGAAGGATCGCGCCGACGATGCCGGGCAACGCAGCGGGCAGAACAACCTGACGGATGGTTTCCGATTGTGTGGCGCCAAGACCGTAGGAGCCGTCGCGCATTGCCTGAGGCACCGCGTTGATAATGTCGTCAGACAGTGATGAGACAAACGGGATCAACATGATCCCCATCACCAGACCCGCAGTCATGACGGCGGTGCCGGCTTTCATCCAGCCCAGGCCACTTTCACCAAAGACGTCCAACAGCAGCGGGCCAACGGTCAACAAAGCGAAGAGACCGTAAACGATGGTCGGAATCCCGGCCAGAACCTCAAGCAGCGGCTTTGCGACAGACCGCAAGCGTGGCGAAGCGTATTCGCTGAGATAGATCGCGGCGAACAATCCGATCGGCACCGCAACCAGCAGCGCCACGGCAGAGATGTAGAGCGTTCCCCACAGCAGCGGCAATATACCAAGTTCGGACAACCCGCCGCGGCCGGAAAAGCTGGGCGCCCAGGTCATGCCGAAAAAGAAATCTGACGCCGGGTACAGTTTGAAGAATTCCCAGGTGTTGAACACAAGCGACAGGACAATGCCCACCGTTGTCAGAATGGCAACCGACGCGGCCGCCAGAAGCAGGACTCGGACCCCCTGTTCCACAACGTTGCGTGCACGGTATTCGGCGTTGGTTTGCAACCAGCCCGCCACGGCACCGATCAAGGCAACCGCGACAACAGCAACGGACATGATCGCATACCCGGTCGAGCTCATGGCGCGATAGCTCTGCGCAGCGCGCAGTACCGGTTGAGTGATGTCCGAGGTCACCACCTGCCCCGCGTCCTTCAAAAGCTGGGTGATCTCGGCGACATTCGCATCGGCATCACTGGCGGCGTTCTCGGTCAGGGTGCCTTGTGCAACCGCATTGTCCAGCCCGGCGGCGGTGCGGCGTACTTCGGCCATCACCAGACTGCGGGAGGAGCCTTCCTGTATCACGGAGTCCGGTATCATATCCGACACCTGCGTATTGAGAAAGAAAGGCTGCGCCAACAGCCACACAATCAAGAGACCGAAGGCCGGCACAAGCGTCTTCAGCGCAACGTTTGCACCGTAAAAAGATGGCAGGGAATGCAGATTCCGACTGTCACCACCTGCGTTTTGCAGCGCGCGTTTGCGTCCCAACAGATAGCCGACAGCCGCGATCGCCGAAACGATCAGAAAGAGCCAAAGTATCGGCATGACACCCCCATTTGCCTTCGATTGCGAGTAGTAAAAAGACAGTGAAGGGGCGACTGATCCGTCGCCCCTATTTGCGTTAAACCGGTGTCAGGCTCAGCTGCCCGAACCCATGGTGACTTCGTTGGCAATCGCGTCCTGAGTTTTTGCCAGTTCGGGATCGGCAACCAGGCCATAGTTGGCAAGCGGGCCCGACGGACCGGCGATTTCGTCATGGGTGAAGAACTGCGCGTATTCCTTCAGGCCAGGGATCACGCCGATATGAGCTTTCTTCACGTAAAAGAACAGCGGGCGAGAAACCGGATATTCGCCGGTCGAGATGGTTTCGGTCGACGGTGCGACACCCGACATGGTGGCAACCTTCAACTTGTCGGTGTTGTTCTCGTAGAACGCCAGGCCGAAGATGCCGATACCGTTGGGGTTGGTGTCGATACGCGCCAGGGTTTCGGTGTAGTCACCGTCGATATCGACCGATTTGCCATCGGTACGAACCGCCAGACAGGCATCTTCAGCGTCGTCTTCGCTCATGCCGCCATCAATCATGGCCTGCATTGCGCCGGTTTCTTCACAACCGATCAGCAGAACTTTTTCTTCGAACACTTCACGGGTGCCGTGCTTGGTACCCGGGATGAAGCCTGCGATTTCAACGTCGGGCAGTTCCGAGTTGAACTCGGCCCAGGTGTTGTAAGGGTTATCAACAACTTCGCCGTCTTTCAGAACTTTCGCACCCAGCGCGTTGAAGATGTCGGAAGGTTCAAACGCGATGAAGGCAGGACCGGTTTGCTGGCTTGCAAAAACGATGCCGTCATAGCCGATGCGGACTTCCATGATGTCGGTCACGCCGTTTTCGGCGCAGGCTTTGATCTCTTTTTCGCGGATCGCGCGCGACGCGTTCGCAACGTCGATGGTGTTTTCGCCAACGCCTTCGCAGAAACGCTTCAGACCAGCCGACGAACCGCCCGATTCAACAACCGGGGTTGGGAAGTCTGTGTTTTCACCGAACAGTTCGGCAACGATCGAGGCATAAGGCAGAACGGTCGACGAACCGGCGATCTGAACATTGTCACGCGCCGCAGCAGTGGTCGCCGAGACGGCAGCGATAGCCAGCGCAGATGCCGACAGTTTTACAAAGGACATTTCAGTCTCCCTGAAAAGATGTGCTTGATCACCACCATGATGATCCTGCGGGGACCCCTATGGCGCGTGCGTAAGCCTTTTGTGACACATGCGTAACGGTTTTATGACAGCAGGGGTTTTTTTGCGTTTTTTCTAATGAAACGCCAATGCCCCAAAGGGTCAGATCAAAAGCAGACTTGCATTCCAAGCTGTTTCAACGGGGCAAAATAACCGTAAAAACAGAGCCTTTTCCCAACTCGCTTTCGACACGAAGCCTTCCACGATGGCGGTTGACGATGTGCTTCACAATCGCAAGGCCAAGCCCGGTTCCGCCCAGTTGCCGCGACCGGTGGCTGTCGGCGCGATAGAATCGCTCTGTCAGGCGCGGCAGGTGAACGGCATCTATGCCGGGGCCTTTGTCTATGAACTGGATTCGGACAGCCGGGCCGCGCATTGCCGGATCCCTGTCCGCCGGCAAGACACGTACCGTAACGCTGCCGCCGCTGGCGCCATACTTGATCCCGTTCTCGATGAGATTGGTGAAAACCTGCCGCAACTGGTCGCCGTCACCGGTGACTGAAAGCGGGCCGTTTTTCACGTCCAGCGACAGAACAACGCCGGCGTCTTCGGCAAGGGGCCGCAGCGAGTTTATAGTGGATTGAAGAAGACCGGTAAGTTCCAGCTGTTGCCTGGGTCGAACACGTTCTTCGCTTTCGACCCGGTTCAACGACAACAGATCCCCGACCAGACGGTTCATCCGGTTGGCCTCATCGGCCATGATCTTGAGGAACCGGTCACGCGCGGCGGAGTCGTCCCGTGCCGGACCGCGCAGGGTTTCGATAAACCCCATCAAGGCGGTCAACGGCGTGCGCAATTCATGGCTGACATTGGCCACGAAATCCCGTCGCATCTGGCTGGCGTGTTCCAGATGGGTGGTATCCTGAAACGTGACCATGACGGCCCCTTCGGAAGCGACCCCGTTCATGTATCTGCATTCAACTGTGTATGTTGTGTCCTGCGCACCGTCATTTGACAGATGACGTGCTTTCTTTGCGCTTCTGCTTGTCAGGCTTTGTTCGATGGCGTCCAGAACCTGTGGCTGTCGCAGTATGGTCGCAAAATGACGCCCAACAATGTTCTGGCCCAGAAGTGACGTCGCATCTGTGTTCGCGGCAATGATCCGTTCGGTCTGATCCACCATCAGCGCCGGCAACGGGATCGCAAGAACAATGTCTTCAAGAACGTCTTCGGTCATGCGTCAAAACCCACTCATTCCGTCGCGTCAAAGCGCAGGTTTCAGGGTTTCGCGGAATTTGCGCATGTTCTCCTGATAATGCAGCGCACTGAACGTGATCCTTTGGGCCGCAGCCTCATCCAGCTGGCGCACGACCTTGCCCGGCGATCCCATGACAAGCGAATTGTCGGGGATTTCTTTGCCCTCGGTGATCAGGGCCCCTGCTCCGATCAGGCAGTTCCGGCCGATCTTTGCCCCGTTCAGAACGATTGCGCCCATTCCGACCAACGTGTTTTCGCCTATGGTGCAGCCATGCAGCATCACCTTGTGCCCGATGGTGCAATTTCGACCAATCGTCAGGGGAAAACCGGCGTCGATATGCATCACGCAGTTTTCCTGAACGTTGCTGCCCTCGCCGACCCGGATTTCTTCGTGATCCGCGCGAATCGTGCAGCCGAACCAGACCGAGGCCCCCTGCTCCAGCACAACCTTGCCAATCAGATTGGCATCTGGCGCGACCCAGGTGTCCTCGTGAATTTGCGGAGCGTGTTCACCCAAAGCGTAAATGGTCATGACAGTCCCTCGAATTCTCTCTGCAACTTGCGGACGTGCTGTTGCAACCTGGGTTGCTGAATGCGGCGCATCCGTTCCGCGCTGACGATTGTTTTCAGTTTTTCTTCGGTCGCCTCGAGGTCATCGTTGATCAGGACGTAGTCGTAATAGCCCCAGTGACTGATTTCATCCCAGCTTTTGAGCATCCGACGGGCGATGACGTCATCACTGTCCTGCCCGCGCGTTTCCAGCCGACGGCGCAGCTCGGGGATGGACGGCGGCAGAATGAAGATCGACAACGCGTGTTTGCCCAGATCCGAATTTCGGATCTGCACTTCACCCTGCCAGTCGACGTCGAACAATACGTCCTTACCGGCATTGATCGAATTTTTGACCGGCTCGGCAGGTGAGCCATAGAAGTTTCCGAATACATGGGCGTGTTCCAGCATCTGCCCATCAGCGACCTGCTGTTTGAACTCGTCCTCGGACAGAAAGAAATACTCGCGCCCATGCTCTTCCCCGGGGCGCGGGGCACGGGTCGTCGCCGAGATCGAAAATTCCAGATCCGTATCCCAGGCCATCAGCCGTCTGGCCAGGGTCGATTTGCCCGCTCCGGACGGTGAAGACAGGATGATTAGTAGGCCTCGGCGGTCCGCCATGTCGGTCGTTCCCATTCTTATTCCACGTTCTGCACTTGCTCGCGCATCTGATCGATCACCGCTTTCAGTTCCAGCCCGACCGATGTCAGGTCCGAGCTTTGCGCCTTGGAACACAGCGTGTTGGCTTCGCGATTGAACTCTTGCATCAGGAAATCCAGCTTGCGGCCCACGGCCCCGTCTTGGGCCAACAACTCACGAGCGGCCCCTACATGCGCGGTCAGGCGGTCGATTTCTTCGGTGATATCCGCCTTGACCGCGATCATCGCCAGCTCTTGCGCGACACGATCGGGATCGGCGCCCTGCGAGTTCTCGAGCACCCGCGCGAGATTTTCTCGCAACCCCTCGGTCATCTTGTCCTTGCGTTGCTCGGCAATGGCTGCGGCCTGCGCCGTCAGTTCAGCGACCTGATCCAGCTGCGTGTTCAAGATCGCCGCCAAAGCTTCCCCTTCGGTTTTGCGCATATCTATGAACGCCACCAGTAGATCTTTGAATTCGGACGTCAGATGAGCAACAAGCGGAGCCGGATCGTCGGCCTCGGTTCCTGCGTCCATCATCCCCTTGAGCGCCAAAAGATCTGACGCACGCGACGGCGCAAGCGTGATGCCGTGCGCAGCTGCCAGCGCTTCCGTTCGCGCAAGTGCGGCCAGGGCCGAAGCCATCGCGGCTTCGTTCAAGGCCAGTTCCGGGGCAGAATCCTCGCGGTTCAAGCGCATCGACAGGGTTACGTTTCCCCGGCTCAGGGACTTGGACAGGGACGCCCGCAACGCGACTTCGAGGCCGGTCAACCAGTCGGGCACGCGCAGACGCATATCCAGCCCCTTGCCGTTTACGCTGCGAAGTTCCCACGACCAACTGTGCGGGCCGAAAGTTCCCTTCCCCGAGGCAAACCCGGTCATGGATCTGATCATGATGGCCCTTTCCTGTTCCCCTGCTGTTTCGAGCATGTGCCGCACCTAATGCTATTGACTGGTGCAGAGCAAGAGTTTGCTGAAGACGCAATTGTTTGGCGCAAGTTAACCATTCGTTAAAGAATTACTCCAAAATTGAATTAACCCGAGTCAAAATGCCCTTAGCAGTGGTTTACGGGCCGTAGATGCTTCCATTGTGTTGCATTTTATGAAAATGGCGGCCAATTGACGGTAGGGTGATGAAAATGAAAACCTTTTTCGGGATAGGTTCCGGGTCAGAATTTGGAAAGATCGTCGCAATGGATCGCTTTGACAGTGGGCGCAGCCTATCGCCGATCCGCCAGGCCGAGGCGTATTGGACCGCATTGTTGAGCGGCGACAGCGTGCCGATGCGGTCTCAAATCGACCCGCGCGGCCTTGAGAATGTTCTTGAATATACTTTCATCCTGGAACGCATCGCACCCGGCCTGGCCCGATTTCGTCTGGCAGGCAGCCATCTGAACGCACTTGCAGGGATGGAAGTGCGGGGGATGCCGTTGACCGCGTTCTTTCAACCCGATGCCCGCGCGCAGACCAAGGATGTTCTGGAACAGGTATTTGCGTCCCCCGCTGTTGCCGAATTGAGTCTGAACTCGGGCGGGGTCTTGGGACGTACCCGGATGCAGGCCCGGATGATCCTTCTGCCGCTGAAAAGTGACCTTGGGGATGTCAGCCGTATTTTGGGGGTCATGATCGCCGATGGCGCAATCGGCAAGACACCGCGCCGGTTTTCACTGGCCGATACGCGGATCAAACCGGTTTCTGAAATTCAGGTGCCCGCGCCCACACTGCGCCGCCCTGTGGAAGGTTTTGCGGAGGAACAGCGCCAATTCAAACGCTCTGCCGGCCATCTTCATCTGGTGGTGTCACGCGACGATTGAGACCTGCCGATTGCCGTGATCAGAAACAGCGGGCCGATGGCCCGCTGTTGTCCTTGTTTCGGTTGTGCTCAGCTTACCGCGCGTTTTGATCCGTTGCGGCGCAGATTGGTCAGCTCTTCCGCCACCAGGAACGCAAGTTCCAGCGACTGCGACGCGTTCAGGCGCGGATCGCAGGCGGTGTGGTAGCGATCCGACAGGTCCTCTTCGGTCACGGCGCGTACACCACCGGTGCATTCGGTCACATCCAGCCCGGTCATTTCGAAATGCACGCCGCCGGGGATGGTTCCCTCGGCCTGATGCACTCCGAAAAAGTCGCGCACCTCGCGCAGAACTGAGTCAAACGGGCGGGTTTTATAGCCCGTGGCCGATTTGATCGTGTTGCCGTGCATCGGGTCGCAGACCCAGGTGACCTTGGCGCCCTCTTCCTTGACCGCCTTGATCAGACGCGGCAGATGCTCACCCGCCTTGCCCGCGCCGAAGCGCGCGATCAGTGTCAAGCGGCCCTCTTCATTTTCAGGGTTCAGCTTGGACATCAGAACCTTGAGGTCCTCGGCCGTGGTGGTCGGGCCGCATTTCAGACCGATCGGGTTCAGCACCCCGCGGCAGAACTCGACATGCGCGCCGTCGGGCTGACGGGTTCGGTCGCCGATCCAGATCATGTGACCAGAGCCAGCCAGCCAGTTACCCGAGGTGGAATCCAGACGCGTCAGTGCCTCTTCGTATTCCAGCAAAAGCCCTTCGTGGCTGGTGTAGAACTCGACGGTCGAGAATTCGTGTGTCGTGTCTGCCGTGATACCGGCCGCTTCCATGAAGTCGATGGTGTCCTGAATGCGATCGGCAACCTCGGAATATTTCTGAACGTCCTGTTCATCCGCGAAACCCAAAGTCCAGGCATGCACGCGGCTCATATCCGCGAAGCCGCCGGTCGAGAACGCACGCAGCAAGTTCAGCGTCGCCGCCGCCTGTGTGTAGGCCTGCAACATCTTGTTGGGATTCGGAATCCTGGCTTCGGGCGTAAAGGCCAATTCGTTGATGATGTCGCCGCGGTAGCTGGGCAGTTCCACACCATTAACAACTTCGGTCGGGGCACTGCGTGGCTTGGCAAATTGCCCGGCCATACGACCGACTTTGACCACCGGCACCTTGGCACCATAGGTCAGAACCATCGCCATTTGCAGCATCACCTTGAAAGTGTCACGGATCGCATCCGCGCTGAATTGTTCAAAGCTTTCAGCGCAATCCCCGCCTTGCAGAAGGAAGGCCTCGCCGCGCCCGGCGGCACCCAGATGCTGTTTGAGACGCCGCGCCTCGCCGGCAAAGACCAGCGGGGGATACTTTGAAAGCTGAGCCTCGACCTTGGCCAGCGCGGCCGCGTCGGTATAATCTGGCATCTGAACCCGGGGCTTGTTGCGCCAGTTCGATTTTTGCCATTCGGTCATAGCTTTGATCTCCGCTGAAGTTTTCAGGTGGTCTCTATACAAAATGCAATGAAGAGTGACCATATCCCATTTGCGCCTCTTGACGACGCAAACAAGCTTTGATCATGGTGGCTGTCAAATCTGCGGCTGGATAATCAAACGTCCAGCAGCGAAGCAAGGACATCTCGCCATGCAAGAGCAACGCCAAGTTGTCACGGTGGAAGACACTGCGGCCCCACCCCGGAATTTCGTGTTTGTCCTTTTGGACAAATTCTCGCTTCTGTCCTTTGCGTCGGCGCTTGACAGTCTGCGCATCGCCAACCGCATGGCAAACAGACAGCTTTACACCTGGAAGCTGATAGGAGAAGGCGGAGAAACGGTAACCTGCTCGGCCGGGACCGAGTTCAGTCTTGACAGTGATCTGGTGGAGTTGCAGCGAGACGACGTTGTTCTGATTTGCGGTGGCGTGGACGTTCAGGCGGCCACCACCAAGCGCGTGCTGAACTGGCTGCGGCGCGAAGCGCGAAGAGGATTGCGGATCGGTGGCCTCTGCACTGCGGCCTATACTCTGGCAAAGGCCGGGTTGCTGGACGACAAGAAGGCGACGATCCATTGGGAGAACTCTGACAGTTTCATCGAGGAGTTCGATGAGGTCAAACTGACCAAAGCCGTCTTTCAGATCGATGGCAGCCGCATGACGACTGCGGGTGGCACCTCGTCGATTGACCTGATGCTCAAGCTGATAGCAGATGACTATGGCGAGGATCTGGCCAACGCGGTGGCGGATCAGATGATCTATTCGTCTATCCGGACAGATCAGGACACGCAGCGCCTGTCAACTCCGACCCGAATCGGTGTGCGGCATCCGAAGTTGAGCCAGGTTATCCTGATGATGGAAAAAAACATCGAAGAGCCGATCTCACCTTCGATTCTGGCCAAGGAAGTCGGCATGTCGACCCGCCAGCTTGAGCGCCTGTTCAGGCGTTATCTCAGCCGCTCGCCCAAGCGCTATTACATGGAACTGCGCCTGCACAAGGCCCGGAACCTGCTGATGCAGACCGATATGAGTGTCATCAACGTGGCGCTGGCATGTGGGTTCGCCTCTCCCAGCCATTTCTCGAAATGCTACCGGGCGCATTACAACACCACGCCCTATCGTGAGCGTGGTGCGCAGAGCGGACGGCTGTCGGTCTGAGCGCCTAGAATTTCTCCAGAATCGGCGCGGCATTGGTGTTGAGGAAAAAACTGAGAACCATCAGACCGTCGTCACGTTCATGCAAGACCGTGTATGTGAAAACATAGCTGTACTTGTCATTCCAATACACCCGCATTTCCTGCGCGAAACCGTTTTCAAGCTCGACCCGCTTGGCCACTGCGGCATGGGTCAGGTAATAGGGAACAAGGTCGCGCAGTTGGCCCTGAATAACCTCCATCTGCTGCGGCGTGTATTCATCAGCGCCCCCTAACCGGTTGAGGACGTTCGAAAACTCGCGGTTCTTCATCTTGGTGTCGACGAAGGTTTCATAATCGGCATAGGTTGGAAAAACCTCGTCTGCCGCGGCGGGAAGCGCCAAAAGGCACAAGATAATCGATGCGAGAATGCGGAACATTTCAATCCTCTTTGAAGTGTATTCCGACACTCCTAGGATGAACGGGCGAGCCTGTAAACCGCGCCCTGCCCGACCGAGACGAACCAGATCGCCCCATCCGGGGCCTGCACGATGTCACGGACCCGTTCGGTCTCGGGGCCCTTGATCTGCTCGACCTCGCGCAGCGGGTCTCCGGACAGCCGCGCGATATAGTCGAATTTCAGCGAGCCTACGAAAATGTCGCCCCGCCATTCGGGAAACATGTCGCCGGAATAGACCATCAACCCTGACGGCGCGATCGACGGGTCCCAGTACAGGCGCGGCTGTTCCATACCGGGCTTGCTGGTGCCCTCGCCAATCTTCTCTCCGGAATAATGTGTGCCGTACGAGATGACGGGCCAACCGTAATTGGCGCCGGGTTTGACAAGGTTCACCTCGTCACCGCCGCGCGCTCCGTGTTCCGACACCCACAATCGGCCACGCGAATCCAGATCGGCCCCCTGTGGGTTGCGGTGCCCATAGGTCCAGATTTCAGGTCGGATCTCTGCCTGTCCGACGAAAGGATTGTCCGATGGCACTGTGCCGTCGCGGTTGATACGGATCACGGAACCCATGGCGTTCGATTGATCCTGCGCCTGCGGTCCATCCCCTCGGTCCCCGATGGTTACAAAAAGCGTGCCGTCCTTCGCTTCTACTACACGAGAGCCGAAATGCCGCCCGCCTGATCCGCCAGGGGAAGCCTCGAAAACGACACGCAGATTCGTCAGACGCGTACCGTTCTCGGACAGGCGCGCGACGGCGACAGCTGTGCCCGCGCCACCCTTTTGCGGTTTTGAAAAGGTCAGAAAAACCTCGCGGCTTTGATTGAATTCGCGCGGGATCGTAACGTCCAGCAATCCGCCCTGCCCCGAAGCTGCAACCTTGGGAACGCCGGATACGGCATTCGCCTCTCCGTCCTGAACATACAGCAGGTTTCCGTCCCGTTCGGTGACAAGAAAACTGCCGTCAGGCAAGATACCAACGGCCCAGGGCGTATCCAGCCCGCCCGCCATTTCGGTGAGTTCGATATTCCCGACCGAGGTCGACAACGCCTGTGCCAAGGCACTTTCGGTGCAAAAAGTGACGAACAGAATCGCGGCAGCTCTGAGCATGTTGACCCTTCTCCGGACAATCTAAGGCAAACCCTAACAAAACAGATAGATTTCCAATCGATAAAAACACGATTGCGTTAGGACTTTTCTTTTCCGGGCAGCTTGCCTAGGTTCGTGGCCAGAACGAACACGTTCACAATAGGGAGTAACCATATGAAAAAGCTGCTTACAGCAACTGCAGCATCCGCTTTGCTGGCCGGACCTGCGCTGGCCGAAGACATTACACTGGGTGTTTTGTTCGGATTCACCGGCCCAATTGAATCGCTGGCACCTGCAATGGGTTCGGGCGCTGAAATGGCGATGGCGGAAGTCACCGAATCCGGAAAACTGCTGGATGGATCCAAAGTGACCGCGTCGCGCGCCGACACCGGCTGCATTGATAACGGTCTGGCCACGTCGAACGGCGAACGCATGATTGCGGACGGTGTTGCCGGCATCATCGGCGGCGATTGTTCGGGCGTGACCGGCGCCATCCTTCAGAATGTCGCGATTCCGAATGGCATGGTCATGATCTCGCCCTCGGCGACCTCGCCGGGCCTGTCGACCATGGAAGACAACGGCCTGTTTTTCCGCACCGCGCCGTCAGATGCGCGCGAAGGTCAGGTGATGGCGGATATCCTGAAGGATCGCGGCATCAACTCAATCGCTCTGACCTACACGAACAACGACTACGGCAAGGGTCTGGCGGACGCGATCCAAACCTCTTTCGAGGCAGCAGGTGGCGAAGTGACCATCGTTGCAGCGCACGAGGATGGCAAAGCCGACTATTCGGCCGAAGTTGGCGCGCTGGCCTCGGCCGGTGGCGACATTCTGGTTGTTGCGGGCTATCTGGATCAGGGCGGTCTGGGCATCATCCAGTCGGCGCTGGACAGCGGTGCGTTTGACACTTTCGGTCTGCCCGGTGGCATGATCGGTGACTCGCTGCCCGCGAACGTCGGCCCCGACCTGAACGGTTCGTTCGGTCAGATCGCCGGTTCGGGTGGTGAAGGCGCCGAGAAGTATTTCGCCATGGCCGAAGCCGCTGGTTTCGACGGTTCGTCGCCCTATTCGCCCGAATCTTATGACGCTGCGGCTCTGTTCATGCTGGCCATGCAGGCTGCCGGATCGACCAATCCGGCCGACTATGGCGCCAAGATCATGGACGTCGCCAACGCTCCGGGCGAAAAGATCTATCCCGGCGAACTGGCCAAGGGTCTGGAATTGCTGGCAAACGGTCAGGACATCGACTATGTCGGTGCGTCCGGTGTTGAGCTGATCGGCCCCGGCGAAAGCGCGGGTTCCTATCGTGAGATCGAAGTGACCGACGGCGAAAACAAGACCGTCAACTTCCGTTGATTGATCGCCAAAGGCTATGAATGTAAGCAGCCCGGGCCTTGTGTCCGGGCTGTTTCAATGAAAAAAGACCGCACCCGGCAAACGGGGTCGAGACAACAGCGCCGAACAGGCGGCAAGGGGAAAAGATGATCGTCGTCGAGGACGTGCACAAGCATTTCGGCGGATTTCACGCGGTGGACGGGGCATCGCTGGAAATCCAGAAAGGGTCGATCACCGGCCTGATCGGGCCCAACGGGGCAGGAAAAACCACTCTGTTCAATGTGATCGCAGGTGTTCTTCCGCCGACCAGCGGCAAAGTGGTTATGGACGGCGAGGATATCACCGGTCTGCCCCCTCATGAACTGTTCCACAAGGGGCTGTTGCGCACGTTTCAGATTGCACATGAATTCCCGTCGATGACCTGCCGCGAAAACCTGATGATGGTACCCGGCGCGCAATCAGGCGAGTCGCTGTGGAACACGTGGTTTGGCCGCAAGCGCATCGCTGATGAAGAACGCGCGCTGAAAGCCAAGGCCGATGAGGTGCTGGAGTTTCTGACGATTGAACATCTGGCCAATCACAAGGCGGGTCAGGTCTCGGGTGGTCAGAAAAAGCTGCTGGAGCTGGGCCGCACGATGATGGTGGACGCCAAGATCGTGTTTCTGGACGAGGTCGGCGCGGGTGTGAACCGCACCCTGTTGATGACCATTGCCGACACGATCCTGCGCCTGAACAAGGAACGCGGCTATACCTTCGTCGTCATCGAACATGACATGGATTTCATCGGCAAGATCTGTGATCCGGTCATCTGCATGGCTGAAGGCAAGGTACTGGCCGAGGGTACCCTGGACGAGATCAAGGCGAACGAGCACGTGATCGAAGCCTATCTGGGCACCGGCCTCAAGAACAAAGACAAGCTGGAGGCCGGGGCATGAGCGACAACCCCTATCAGGATGACAAGGGCAACAAGGACGCCTCGATCACCAATCCGCATGGTGTCGGCACCATGACACCGGCCCATCGCAAAAGTGGTGCGACTCATAAGGTCGGAGGCGGCCCTTTTCTGATCGGCGACACCATGACGGGTGGCTACGGCAAAGGGCCCGACATCCTGCATGATTGCACCATCGCCGTGGACAAGGGTGAAATCGCAGTCATCGTCGGCCCCAACGGTGCGGGCAAGTCGACGGCGATGAAAGCCGTGTTCGGGATGCTGGATGTCCGTTCAGGGTCTGTGCGTCTGGATGGCGAGGATATCACCAATCTCAGCCCGCAAGACCGGGTCATGCGTGGCATGGGCTTCGTGCCGCAAACACAGAACATCTTTACCTCGATGACGGTGGAAGAGAACCTGGAAATGGGCGCTTTCATCCGCCGCGACGACATCAGCCAGACGATGGAGCAGGTCTATGACCTGTTCCCGATCCTCCGCGACAAACGCAATCAGGCCGCCGGAGAGCTGTCGGGCGGACAACGCCAACAGGTTGCCGTGGGCCGTGCGCTGATGACCCAGCCCAAGGTGCTGATGCTGGACGAACCCACGGCAGGTGTTTCGCCGATCGTGATGGATGAACTGTTCGACCGGATCATCGAAGTATCCCGCACCGGCCTGCCGATCCTGATGGTCGAGCAAAACGCCCGTCAGGCGCTTGAGATCGCGGACAAAGGATATGTGCTGGTTCAGGGGCGGAATGCTTATACCGGCACAGGCAAGGAACTGCTGGCTGATCCTGAAGTGCGTAAGTCGTTTTTGGGCGGCTGATCGACGCTTTTCAATTGCAGGTTTTCATGTGGGGCCAGCCGGGATTCTCGGCTGGTCCTTTTGCTTGATCGCAATGCGCAAAATTGAAGGCCAGATCATGGCAACCGATGCTTCAAGTCGCGGCTCTGCATATGAGAGCCTTTTTTAGGTATCTGAAAAATATCAATTAATCTTCTGCGGGCCGTTGCAGAAAAAAGACTTTGAAAACGCGCCGAATGCCAACCTGCTGCTTTAATCAGGCCAAATTTCAAAAATATCGCTGCGCCCGAACACCTAGACCAATCCCCGAAACGCGCCCCGGCTGGGGACACAAGAATTGGAAGTCAAAATGAAAAAATGGATGATCGCCGCCCTGGCCGCACAAATGGCAACCGGTGCCGTCGCTCAGCAGCGCGAATTTGTGTGCACATCGGACATTGATGGAACCGAGTATCGGCTGACGCGGTTTGAAGGAGAACAAAAGGGATCGGTCAAATTCGGTAATACGACCGGGAACGCGCAGGTGTTTCCGGGGCTGAACAACATGACCTTCATCCTGACGACCGAGCAGCATGTCATGACGTTCTTCGTCCAAAGCCCGGATCTGTCCTACAACCTGTCCATCCGCCGCCCGGTCCTGCAAAATGACCGCGGCCAATGCACGGAATCCGGTGCCTAGCCCCGCGATCTTTCGCGATTTCGGACCGCGTCCCACATTGTGGCGCGGTCTTTTTCTTTGGGGAAGAACCAAGGGGCTTCTGCCAGCGTGTCCGAAGCCTGCCAAACGGCATAAAAACATGCATAAAGCCCTAAAAATCACGTTCCAAATTGTTGTGTCTTTCGTCGGCGTCGTGCCATAAAGCCGCACCCGGACAGTGAGAAGAAATAATGGATCTACTCAACGCGCTTGTTGCGCTTGCGAATTTTGTGTTGGTGCCTGCGGTCGCTTATGGCAGCCAACTGGCGTTGGGCGCGCTTGGCGTGACCCTGATCTACGGCATCCTGCGGTTTTCGAACTTTGCCCATGGCGACACCATGGCCTTTGGCGCGATGATTGCCGTGCTGGTCACATGGGGGTTGCAGGCCGCCGGAATCAGCTTTGGACCGTTGCCAACCGCCCTGCTTGCCCTGCCCTTTGCCATCCTGGGCTGTATCGTGCTGGTGCTGATCACCGACAGGCTGGTCTACAAATTCTACCGTGAACAAAAGGCAAAGCCCGTTATTCTGGTGATCGTCTCAATGGGCGTGATGTTCATCATGAACGGCCTTGTCCGGTTCATTATCGGGCCGGATGACCAAAGGTTTTCGGATGGGGCCCGGTTCATTGTTTCGGCGCGCGATTTCAAGACGATGACCGGTCTGCGTGAGGGTCTGGCCATCAAGACGTCGCAAGGTATCACGGTGATCGTGGCCGTTGTTGCCGTGGCTCTGCTGTTCTGGTTTCTGAACAAGACGCGCACCGGCAAGTCTATGCGGGCCTATTCGGACAACGAGGATCTGGCGCTGCTGTCAGGCATCAACCCGGAACGTGTGGTAATGATCACATGGATCATCGTTGCGGCGCTGGCCACGACTGCTGGCGTTCTTTACGGGCTGGACAAAAGCTTCAAACCCTTCGTCTACTTCCAGCTTCTGCTGCCGATCTTTGCCTCGGCCATCGTGGGTGGTTTGGGCAATCCTCTGGGCGCCATCGCAGGCGGGTTTATCATCGCGTTTTCCGAAGTGACGATAACATACGCCTGGAAGAAGGTGCTGACCTATGTGTCGCCTGAAAGTCTGGCGCCGTCAGGATTGGTGCAACTTCTTTCGACCGATTACAAATTCGCGGTCAGCTTTGTCATCCTGCTGATCGTGCTTCTGTTCAAGCCCACGGGACTTTTCAAGGGAAAGGCCGTATGACCGACTCTGTCAAAAACACGCTGCTGTTCGCAATTGTCGGCGGCCTGATCCTGTTGACCGGTTTCACGCAAAGCTGGAACACCGCGATCCTGATCCTGAATATGGGGCTGATTTCCGCCATTATGGCGATCGGTGTAAACCTGCAATGGGGTTTTGCCGGTCTGTTCAATGTGGGCGTGATGGGCTTTGTCGCTCTGGGCGGTCTGGCCGTCGTACTGGTTTCAACGCAGCCCACGCCCGGTGCCTGGGCTGCCGGAGGTTATGGCATCGTTCTGTCTTTGCTGCTGGGTGCCGCGACAGTGGTTGCCGCCGTTCTGGTGGCAACGAAACTGCCGAAGGGCCGTGTGCAAACCCTGATGATCATTGCCGTTCTTGTCGTGGGCTTTTTTGTCTATCGCGCGGTGTTCGATCCCAGCATTGCGGCGGTCGAGGCCATAGACCCTGCGATTGCCGGCAATATCGGCGGTTTGAATCTGCCGGTTTTGCTGGCCTGGCCGGCGGGTGGTTTGCTGGCGGCGGGCGCTGCGTGGCTGATCGGTAAAACGGCGCTGGGTCTTCGTTCGGATTATCTGGCGATTGCTACTTTGGGGATCGCCGAAATCATCATCGCCGTCATGAAAAACGAAGACTGGCTGGCCCGGGGTGTCAAGAACGTCTACGGCATCCCACGCCCATCCCCTGTTGTGGGCTACGAAGTGGATTTGCAGAACGACCCGGCATTTCTTGCGCGGGCCGAGTGGTTAGGGTTGGATCCCGTCACCGCATCCACCCTTTCGGTCAAACTCGGCTATTCGCTGCTGTTCATGATTGTACTTCTGGTTCTGCTCTGGATGGCACAGATGGCCCTGAAAAGCCCGTGGGGCCGGATGATGCGCGCAATCCGTGACAATGAAGTGGCGGCTGAGGCCATGGGCAAGGATGTCACCCGTCGTCATCTGCAAATCTTCGTACTGGGTTCGGCCATTTGCGGTATCGCGGGTGCGATGATGACAACGCTGGACGGCCAATTGACGCCAAGCGCCTATCAACCGCTGCGCTTTACCTTTCTGGTCTGGGTGATGGTGATCGTGGGTGGTTCGGGCAACAATTTCGGGGCCGTTCTGGGCGCTTTCCTGATCTGGTTCCTGTGGGTTCAGGTTGAACCGATCGGCTTGTGGCTGATGAATGTCATTACCGCGGGCATGCCGGACGGAAGTGCACTGAAAGCCCACCTGTTGGACAGCGCCGCACATATGCGCCTGTTTACGATGGGGCTGATCCTGTTGATTGTTCTCAGATTCAGTCCAAGAGGGTTAATCCCAGAGAAATAGATCACATCCCCCTTCAATATGCGAAACCGTGCCTCTTGTTCGGCACGGTTTCTTGATTCTTAACGATTTTCTGAATAAACGGACCCACCGCAGTGTTTTCTTTTTGCGGTAAGTCGCCGGCACTCACATCCGTCTTCGCCGATCTGTAACGATCATTCACACGTTTTGAAAAGAGTCGAAAATGAAAGCACCACGGTTCAAGACACTGCTTCTGTTTCCTGTTGTTGCCATCGTAATATCCGCCTGTATTCCGTCTCCGGAAGACCTTGAAACGACCCCCGTCAAAGTTCAAACGCCAAAGGGAGTCGTAACCTGTCAGCTGTATCGTCACGACCGGGTGACCTGGGACCGGGCGATTGACTTCCCGGCTTCAAAAATGTCGGTGTCAGAGGCTGACGCCTATTGCCGACAGGAAGGCCAGCGCCGCCTGAAGTAAACTTTGCGGCGCCCGTGATGGGCGCCGTTCCGTCATCTGTTGCGGAACAATCCACCCAGAATACCGCGAACGATCCGGCGTCCGGTCGTCCCCTTCAGTTCTTTGATAACCGCGTCGGTCATCGCCGATGCAAACGTGTCTTTCCGGCGCGGCACCCGGGACGAGGATCTGCCGACCCGGCTTCCCGAATATCTGCGAGCCGAAGAATACTCTCGTTCCATCGGTGATTGTTCCTCCAGCACTTCATCGGCTTCTGCCTGTTCAGCGGCCTTTGCGGCGGCTTCGGCCCGAGCCTGGAGGATTTCAAAGGCCGACTGTCGATCAATTCCATTGTCGTATTTCGACGCCATCGGCGAGGAATCGAGAATAGCCCTCCGCTGGGCATCAGAAATGGGCCCCAACTGGGACCCCGGCGGACGAATCAATGTGCGCTCGACAATTCCGGGAACGCCTTTCTTCTGAAGCATCGACGTGACAGCCTCACCAACGCCCACCTCACGGATTGCGGCT
>NZ_JBXWSM010000051.1:0-29664 GCF_059613405.1 Ruegeria sp. BHSA118 | reverse complement strand
CAGAAATATTCAGGGTATGGCATCACCTTCATGCCGAACCCGCCGCCCACATCCGGGGTCGTGACACGTATGTCGTCCGCATCAAGCTTCAGCTTTTGAACCATTTGCGCCTTCATGGCCCAAACGCCCTGCCCGCCGTAAGAGAAATGCAGGCGCCCCTCGGACCAGTTTGCCTGACATCCGCGCGGTTCCAGCGAGCTTATGATGACCCGGTTGTCCTGCACGTTCAGCGACACGGTATGAGCTGCGTCCTGAAAAGCGGCCTCGGTCGCGGCCTCATCACCCAGCCCCCAATCAAAAGCCCGGTTGTCGGGGGCTTCGGGGTGCAGAATTTCACCGCCTGCCTTCACGTCCAGCTTGGCAGGGCGCTCTTCCGTGTCCATCCAAATCAACTCGACCGCGTCCTGCGCTTGTGCCAGCGTATCCGCGATAACAACCGCCACCGGCTCGCCGACAAAGCGCACGCGGTCCTTGGCCAGCATGTGCCGCTCCGGAGCCGCGGCCTTCGATCCATCGCGGTTTTGTAAAACGGCGGCGTTTAGCACCGTGTCGATGCCTGATGAGGCCAGATCGTCCAGCGTCATGACCAGCCGAACGCCGTCGGCAGAGCGCGCATCCTCAAGATCCAAACTTGTAATTTCCCCATGGGCAACCGGGCTGCGGAAGAAGGCAGCAAACAGCGCATTTTCAGGCACCGCATCATCCATGTAACGCCCCTGCCCGGTCAGGAACCGTTGATCCTCGGTCCGTTTCACCGGCTGGCTTCTGCCGAACTTTTCCATGGGTGGCCCTCCTGCGCGATCACAGAGGCGAGCCTAGCCCGCGACCCGGCGATGTCCAGCGGGGCTCACGGAAATTCGTTTGCGCGCAAAGGATGTTCGGCTAGCCTTGGGCCATGAGCTGGACGCATGATACCGTTTTTCCCTTCTCTGCCCCGATGACCAGCGGGCAGTCGACCACACATGACGTTTATACCGGCGGTGAAGGCCCACCGATTCTGATCCTTCAGGAACTGCCCGGGATCGGACCCGAAACGCTGGCGTTGTCCGCCAAGCTCAATGCATCCGGCTTTCGCGTCTACCTGCCTCATTTGTTTGGAACCTATGGCAAGGTTGAAATGGCCAAGAACATGGCCCGGTTGTTCTGCGTGCGGCGCGAGTTCAACATTTTCGCCCGTGGCAGGCAGAGCCCCATTGCAGGATGGATGCGCGCCCTGACCCGTGAGATCAAGCAACGCGAAAACAGCGCCGGTGTGGGCGTCATCGGCATGTGCCTGACCGGCAGTTTCGCCCTGACCCTCATGGCCGAAGACGCCGTTCTGGGCGGGGTAGCCAGCCAACCTGCGCTACCGATCCTCGGGGGCCGCCATCTGCATATGAGCGCTGAAGACATCGGCGCGGCCTCTGCGGGTATGGCCGCGAAAGGCCCCGGTCTGGCGATGCGGTATTCCGAAGACAAGCTTGCACCAAAGAAACTGATGCGGGCGCTTGAACAGGCATTCGGCAATCTGCTGGAAACCGTCGAATATCCCGGCAAGGATCATTCGCTGCTGACGCTGGATTTTCATGATCCCGCCTATCAACGCGTTGACGCCTATTTCAAAGCGCGCTTTGGCATGGCTTAGGCGCAGTAGGCCTTCCCCTTGCCGCGCGCATTCGCTATTGCAGGCGCTGACCCGAATTTGTTGACGCAGGACGCATCCCATGGCGATGGAAAAGACATTCAACGCGGCCGAGGCCGAGGCCCGTATCTACAAGGCCTGGGAACAGGCCGGAGCCTTCAAGGCAGGCGCGAACCGTTCGCGCGAGGAAAGCTTTACCATCATGATCCCGCCGCCCAACGTGACGGGCGCGCTGCATGTGGGCCATGCATTCAACAACACCCTTCAGGACATCCTGATCCGCTGGCACCGGATGCGTGGCTTTGACACGCTGTGGCAGCCCGGGCAGGACCACGCCGGCATAGCAACCCAGATGCAGGTCGAAAAGATGCTGGCCGCCACGCAACAACCCAGCCGCAACGAATTGGGTCGCGAAAAGTTTCTGGAGAAAGTCTGGGAATGGAAGGGGGAATACGGCGGCACCATCATCGAGCAGCTGAAACGCCTCGGCTCCTCCTGCGACTGGTCGCGCAACGCCTTCACCATGGCCGGCGCGGCAGGTGACCCGCGCACGGGCCACGAAAACAGCCCCAACTTCCACGACGCGGTCATCAAGGTTTTTGTCGACATGTACGACAAGGGCCTGATCTATCGCGGCAAGCGGCTGGTCAACTGGGACCCGCATTTCGAAACCGCAATTTCGGACCTCGAGGTCGAGAATATCGAGGTTGCCGGGCATATGTGGCACTTCAAGTACCCTTTGGCGGGCGGTGAGACATATGAGTATTTGGAAAAAGATGAAGATGGGAATGTGATCTTCCGCGAGGAGCGGGATTATATTTCCATCGCCACGACCCGCCCCGAGACCATGCTGGGCGACGGCGCGGTAGCGGTGCACCCCTCGGACGAACGCTATGCGCCAATCGTCGGCAAGCTGTGCGAAATCCCGGTTGGACCGAAAGAGCATCGCCGACAGATCCCGATCATCACTGACGACTACCCCGACCCCGATTTCGGCTCGGGCGCGGTGAAGATCACCGGTGCGCATGACTTCAACGACAACATGGTCGCCAAACGCGGCGGCATTCCGATGTACCGCCTGATGGACACCAAGGGCGCGATGCGGGCCGATGGGCCCCCTTATGCCGAAGAGGCAGGCAAGGCGCAGGACTTTGCGCGAGGGCGCGCGTTCACCGAGAACGAAATCGACGCGATCAATCTGGTGCCGGATCATCTGCGCGGCCTCGACCGGTTCGAAGCCCGGGCCAAGGTGGTGGAAGAGATCACGGCGGACGGTCTGGCCGTGATGACCCGCGCAGATGATCCGCGTCTGGGTTCGACCGCTCTGAAGCCCGACCACGAAGGTGCCGACAAGCTGGTGCCGCTGGTCGAGAGCAAACCAATCATGCAGCCCTTTGGCGACCGCTCGAAGGTGGTGATCGAGCCGATGTTCACCGACCAATGGTTCGTCGACGCTGCCAAAGTCGTCGGCCCCGCGCTGGATGCGGTCAAGGACGGCACGGTCAAGATCATCCCCGAGTCGGGCGAGAAAACCTATTACCACTGGCTGGAAAACATCGAGCCATGGTGCATCTCGCGCCAGCTGTGGTGGGGACATCAGATTCCGGTTTGGTATGGTCTCGATCTATCGGCTGAGAACTTCAAAGATGACGAAAACGACGGTGACCTTGATCTGGTCGAATTGGGTCGTTTGCTCAACGAAGGCGGCATGCTGCATCGTGGCAATGTCATGGAATGCGCCGCGAACCTTGAGGCCGTCACGGAAAAATTCCTGGACGACAACGCAAACATTCCCAGTCCGCTGAGCCACGCGACGGTCATCGAAGTCGCCGACAAGCAGGAAGCGATCCATCAATTCGCCGAAAGCCTTGCTCAGTATGCGGTCGAACAGGACCCGACCAAGCTGGTTTATCCGGTCTGGCGCGACCCCGACGTCCTCGACACCTGGTTCTCGTCCGGCCTCTGGCCCATCGGCACGCTGGGCTGGCCCGAGCGGACCGAGGAACTGGAACGCTACTTCCCCACGGACGTTCTGATCACCGGCTTCGACATCCTGTTCTTCTGGGTCGCCCGGATGATGATGATGCAACTGGCCGTGGTCGATCAGATCCCGTTCCACACTGTCTACCTGCACCAGCTCGTCCGCGACGAGAAGGGCAAGAAGATGTCCAAAACCACCGGCAACGTCATCGACCCGCTGGAGATCGTGGACGAATTCGGTGCCGACGCGCTGCGCTTTACCAACGCCTCGATGGCGGCGATTGGCGGCGTGCTGAAACTGTCGCGTGAACGCGTCACCGGCTATCGCAACTTCGGCACCAAGCTTTGGAACGCCGTCCGCTTTGCCGAGATGAACGAAGTCTTCAACGACGCTGTTCCACAACTGGACGTGGCCGACCTGAAACCCAAGGCAGCCGTGAACCGATGGATCATCGGCGAAACCACCCGTGTGCGGGAAGAGGTCGACGCGGCGCTGGAAAGCTATCGCTTCAACGACGCCGCCAACGGGCTCTACGCCTTTGTCTGGGGCAAGGTCTGCGACTGGTATGTGGAGCTATCGAAACCTCTGCTGCAAGGCGACGACGCCGAAGCACAAGCCGAAACCCGCGCCACCATGCGCTGGGTTCTGGACCAGTGCATGATCCTGCTGCACCCGATCATGCCCTTCATCACCGAGGAACTCTGGGGCCTGACCGGCACCCGCGCGAAAATGATCGTCCACGCCGACTGGCCGACCTATGCCGCCGCCGATCTGGTCGATGCCGACGCGGATCGCGAAATGAACTGGGTGATCTCGGTGATCGAAAACACCCGCTCGGCCCGTGCGCAGATGCGCGTTCCGGCCGGTCTGTACGTGCCGATGCTGGTGACCGAGATCGACGCCCACGGCCAGGCCGCATGGGACCGGAACGAGGCGCTGATCAAACGTCTGGCCCGGATCGACAGCCTCACCAAGGCCGACACGCTGCCCAAGGGTACCATCTCGATCGCGGCACCCGGAGCGTCCTTTGGCCTGCCGTTGGCGGATATCATCGACATCGGCGCGGAAAAGGAACGGCTGGAAAAGGCCAAGGGCAAGCTGGCCAAGGAACTTGGTGGCCTGCGCGGCCGTCTGAACAACCCGAAATTCGTGGCCTCAGCCCCCGCAGAGGTCGTGGAAGAGGCCAAAGCCAACCTCGCCGCCCGCGAAGAGGAAGAGGCGAAACTGAACGAGGCGCTTGCTCGACTGACCGAAATCGCCTGATCTTCATCTTTTCCCAAATACTCAAATCCAGAACCCCGCTGCGGCCACAACGGCGGGGTTTTCTTTTGCACGTTCAGACCTTGCCCGACCCTGCCCCAGCTTGTTAGCAATCAGCGAACACATTTCCCCGAGGCCGTCATGACGCACAAAGCCCCACCGTTCCAGACAGTCTCGACCGGGCTGGTTGTGGCAATCGTTGGCTTCTTCAGCTCTTTCCCGATTGTATTGCAAGGGTTGGCGGCGATGGGCGCTTCCCCGGCGCAGGCGGCGTCCGGATTGATGATGGCGGCCATTGCCATGGGCCTGACCGCCATCGTGCTAAGCCTGTGGTACCGACAGCCGATCAGCGTGGCCTGGTCCACGCCGGGTGCGGCCCTGCTGGCGGTTTCCGCCACACCTGAACTTGGGTTTGCCGAGGCGACGGGCGCGTTCCTTTGTGCAGGGGCTTTGACCGTGTTGGCAGGGCTGTGGCGACCATTGGGGCGAATGGCTGCGGCGATTCCGTCGACCTTGGCGCAGGCCATGTTGGGGGGCGTGTTGCTGCCGCTTTGCATACTGCCCTTTCAGGCAGCGGTTGACCTGCCATGGCAAGCCTTGCCGGTGATCCTGACATGGTTCATCGCCGGCCGGGTCAACCGCCTGTTTGCCGTTCCGGCTGCGGTTGTAGCAGCGGCAGCCGTCGTGGTTCTGAACGCCGGGGACGCGTCGCTGACGCCGACGCAATGGATCGCGGCTCCGGTCTGGACCACGCCCAGCTTCTCTGTGGCTTCGGTCATCGGGATTGCCGTGCCGCTGTTCATCGTCACGATGGCGACCCAGAACATCCCCGGCATCGCGGTGATCCGCAGCTTTGGCTATGCGCCGCAGACAGGTAAACTGTTCTCGTCCGTGGGTGTGTCCAGTATCTTGTCCTCTCCATTCGGTGCCCCCGCCACCTGCCTTGCGGCGATCACCGCTGCGATGTGCGCGAACGAGGACAGTCACCCCGACCCCGCGCAACGCTATTGGTCTGCCGTGATGGGCGGATTGTTCTATTGCCTGTTCGGGGTGTTCGCCGTGGCGATTACCGGGTTCGCCGTTCATGCCGATCCACTGTTGATGGGCACGCTGACCGGTGTCGCGCTGATCGGGGTAATGGCCAATGCCACTTCCGCCGCGCTGGAAGTTCCGGCCGAGCGCGAAGCGGCCATCCTGACCTTTGCCATCACTGCATCCGGCATTACCGCGTTTGGACTTGGTGCGGCCGTCTGGGGCTTGCTGGCAGGCGGGATGGCCTATCTTGTGAAACAACGCTTTCGGTAAAACGGGTTCAAACTGCGCTTCAAAACAGGTATGAAGAGGCCATGTTCGGAGCGTTGGGAAAACTGGTCGAGCGCCAGATCAAGAAAGCCCAGGCCGAGGGTCAGTTGCAGGGCCTCGAGGGCGAAGGCCAACCGCTGCCTGACCGGTCATCCGAGGCATTGAGCGATCCGGCCACCGCCGCCGGCCATCGGATCATGGCGCAGGCAGGCGTGTTGCCGGAAGAATTCGACATCAAAAAACAGCTCGACACAGCGCGACAGGATTATGCGGCCCTGACGGACCCGGCAAAGCGCAAAGCCGCAATGGCTCGTATCGCCGATCTGGAAATGCGCTACAACATGGCCCGCGACGCACGGCGGGCCTTCATGCGGTGATCATTTGAACACGGGCTTGCGGCCCTGCATCTGCGCCATGACAACTTCCATCTGGTCGGGTTTGCCAATCAGTTCCACCTGCTCAGCGGATTCCGCCATCAGAACGTCTGCGCGCGACTGAGTTTCGGCAACCTCGATCAGACGCTTGGCGGCACGGATGGCCGAAGGGCTTTGACCAGCAATGTTTTCGGCAATGGCCAACGCTTCGGTCAGCGGATCGTCGGACAATTGCGTCACAAGGCCCCAATCCGCCGCCTGAGGCGCACCGATCGGGCGGGCCGTGTAGGTCAGCAGGCGCAGAACGTCCGAGCGGACCAGCCGAGGCAACAGAACCATGCCGCCCATATCGGGGATGATGCCCCATTTCATCTCCATCACGGCCAGTTTCGCCTCGGGATGCGCGATACGGATATCCGCGCCCAGCGCGATTTGCAGGCCACCGCCATAGGCCACGCCCTGAATTGCGCAGATCACCGGAACCGGTACGCGACGCCAGATCAGCGCCAGCTCCTGCATCTCGTTGGCGTCTTCATGGCTGCGGGTCATCAGCCATTCCGTGGGGTCCATATGGGCCATCTTGGCAAAGCTTGCCATGTCGAGCCCGGCGCAAAAGCTTTTGCCCTCGCCGGACAGGACGACGGCACGGGCCTCCGACGCGGCGACCTCTTGCCCGGCGGACAAAAGCGCCTTGATCATCGCGTCATCCAGCGCATTCATCTTGTCGCCTCGGGTCAGAGTGACATGGGCAACGTGGTCTTGATAGGCAACGGATACGCGTGACATGGAGGACCTCCGGTAATTCAATCGTGACAAACATGCCCGGACAGAATGCGGAATACCACTGCGACGTCAGGGCATGTCGCTGACAGGCATTCGCCCGAACCAGGGGGAATCGAGCGTCATGACATAGAACTGATCCCCCGCAATCTTGCCGCCGGTCGTGATGCCCATACGACCCTGCGGATCCTGTAGCGTGCGCAGGATCGTACCGTCGCCATCGAACTGCACCATCATGCCGCGATAGATCGGCGCGGGGCGCACTACCGGGCCCAATCGCCAGATCACCTTGCGCAGGAACGGGTATGGCATCAGCGCCTCGGACGGGACACGCGGGCTGGCGAAGGCCATCCAATAGGTGCCGTCGCCCTGAGCCTCGAGGTTGTCGGGATAGCCGGGCAGGTTTTCCAGCAGAATCTCCTGCCGCCCTGCTTTTGGTCCGGCCAGCCACAGCTTGTGCACGCGCGCGCGACCTGTTTCCGCGATCAGCAAAAAATCCTCGTCAGGTGAAAGCGCAACACCGTTGGTATAGACAAAACCCTCGGCGATTTTCTCGGTGCGGCCATCGGGTGTGCGACGCGCAACGTAACCCGTATCGGACTGTTCCCAGATGGTGAGGACAGAGGTTGGTTTGGTCCCGCCCATGGTTTCCGGGTCGAAGCGGTCAGATGAATTCGAGAAGTAGATCGTGCCATCCCGCGCCACATCCAGCTGGTTGGCGTAGATCACCGGCGCCCCGTTGATGTCAGCCACCAGCGTGTCCAATGTGCCCGGACCGGTCCAACGCATAACACCCCGATAGCTGTCAGCGATGTAAAGCGCGCCATCCGGTCCGGCCTTGAGGCCCAGCGGACGCCCGCCAAGTTGGTCAACCACGACCGGTTCCGCCCCGTCGATGCGGTAGAGAGTGCCGGACAGGCTGGTTGTGTAGATCGCGCCATCTGGCATGACAGCGATGTCTTCAGGGCCAAACTCTGCACCCGGCAGGCGGATCAGCTGCGCGGCGTCCAGCGCGGTGTTCTCTGCGAAATCTCCTGTGAAACCGGCATCTTCCGGCATCTCAACGGCGACGGGGATAACGGGAACGGGCCAGAACAGAAGATAGGCGAGGCCCAGGAGAATAACGATCGAGAATATGCGCATCTGCGCTCCTTTGTTCTTACTTCTTTTCCAGCGCGCCCAACGCCTGTGCGCGCTTGCTCATTGATCGGGCTTGGGGTTATCTGCGGACATGACCGGACCTCGATACACCCCGCTTGCCCAATCCTTGCCCGCCACCGTGCCCTTTGTGGGCCCCGAAACGCAAGAGCGCCAGCGCGGCGCGTCCTTTGTGGCCCGACTGGGCGCCAATGAGAGCATTTTCGGCCCCTCGCCCCGCGCAATCGAGGCCATGGCGCAAGCAGCGTCAGAGGTTTGGATGTATGGCGACCCCGAAAACCATGACCTGCGCCATGCTTTGGCCGACCATCACGGCGTATCGCCGGAAAATATCGTCGTGGGCGAAGGTATTGACGGGCTGCTGGGCTATCTGGTGCGGCTGATCGTCGGGCCCGGGGATGCCGTTGTCACCTCGGATGGGGCCTATCCGACGTTCAATTATCATGTGGTCGGGTTCGGTGGCGTTCTGCACAAGGTTCCCTATGCCGGGGATCACGAAGACCCGGCGGCCCTGTTTGCGAAGGCGACCGAGGTGGGTGCAAAACTGGTCTATCTGGCCAATCCGGACAATCCGATGGGCAGTTGGCATTCCGGCGCGGATATCGTGGCGGCGATGGATGCCCTGCCCGAGGATTGCCTGCTGATACTGGACGAGGCTTATGTGGAATGCGCGCCGGAAGGGACTGCGGCACCTGTCAGCACAGACGACCCCCGCGTGATCCGGATGCGGACATTTTCAAAGGTCTATGGCATGGCGGGCGCACGGGTTGGCTATGCCATGGGAGCGCCCGACCTGATTGCAGCCTTCAACAAGGTGCGCAACCATTTCGGCATGAACCGCGCCGCGCAGGCCGGTGCTTTGGCGGCTTTGCAGGATGGTGCGTGGCTGGCGCATGTTCAGGCGCAGATTGCAGAAGCACGCGCGCGGATCGGAACGATTGCCCGGGAAAATGGAATGGCGGCCCTGCCTTCGGCCACCAATTTCGTGGCGATTGACTGCGGGCGCGACGGGGATTTTGCCAAGGCCGTCCTGGACGCCCTGGTGGCGCAAGGGATTTTTGTCCGGATGCCGTTTGCAGCGCCCCAGAACAGGTGCATCCGGGTAAGCTGTGGTGAAACAGCAGATCTGGACGCGTTTGCCGCCGCTTTGCCCAAGGCGCTAGCGGAAGTGCGGGCAAAGACAGGCTAGCGCTGGTCTGTCTTGCCATCGGGTCAAAAGGGGGGCTGTCTGCCCCCCATCGCGCCACGGCGCGATTCCCCCCGAGGATATTTTTGGCCAGATGAAGAAGCGGATCGTGCGGAGACGCCTTTAAGGTTTCAGGCGGCCAGCACGGCGGCGGCGGCTTCGAGGGCCCCCTTGCCACGCGATATGCCAAGTGCAGCCATGCCCGTTTCCACTCCGCCCAGAATGGCCATGACCATCTGCCCGTTGATATGCCCCATATGACCGAGACGGAAACAGCTGTCATAGTCCTCCATCCCCAACCCGATGCCCAGCGTCAGGCCCAACTGGTTTTCGGTGAATGCGCGCAGCGCTGTTCCGCTGCCATCGGTCAGGCGCAGAGCAGTGACGGCATGACTGCGGTAAGCGCGGTCGGCGACATTCAGGTGCAACGCCCCTTCTTCAGCCCACGTTTCACAGGCCGCCCAGATGGCGGTGGCCAGGCGCTCATGGCGGGCCCAGACTTGTTCGATCCCTTCTGCATGGATCAGGTCGAGCGCGGCGCGCAGACCATAGAGGTGATGCGTCGGCGCGGTACCGTCGAAATACTGGTAGAACAGGTCGGGATTGGCGCGCGGCTGCCAGTCCCAGTATCGCGACACACGCGGCATGGCGGCCCGCTTGGCCTGTGCTTTGTCGTTGAAAAAGACAAAGCCTGTGCCTGCGGGGGTCATCAGGCCTTTCTGGCAGGCGGTGACCGTGACATCGACGCCCCATTCATCCATCTCGAACCGGTCGCATCCCAGCGAGGCAATGCAATCGGCCATCAACAGCGCCGGGTGGTCCAGATCGTCGAGCAGTTTGCGCAGTGCCGGGATATCGTTGCGGATCGAGCTTGATGTGTCCACATGAACCGCGAGAACGGCCTTGATCTGATGGCTTTTATCCGCGCGCAATGCGTCGGCAATTCGATCAAGATCCCAGGCGGATGAGGTGCCGAAATCGATCAGCTGCACCTTTGCCCCGATGCCTTCGGCCATCTCGGCCCAGCCATGGGTGAACCGGCCCGAGGCAGGAGCCAGAACGGTTTCGCCGGGGGCGATCACGTTGGACAACGCGGCCTCCCACGTGCCGTGACCGTTGGCGATATAGATGGCAACGTCATGGCCTGTACGAGCAACCCGGCGCAGA
Source organism: Ruegeria sp. BHSA118 (assembly GCF_059613405.1). Lineage (NCBI taxonomy): Bacteria > Pseudomonadati > Pseudomonadota > Alphaproteobacteria > Rhodobacterales > Roseobacteraceae > Ruegeria > Ruegeria sp. BHSA118. The sequence goes on along the minus strand of NZ_JBXWSM010000051.1, from coordinate 18,835 downwards.
TCGCGGGTCAGATCGGGCATCATGTCGATGAGCGCGCCATCGTAGATATTGGGCGACGGACGATGCATCGCCTGCAGGACTGCGTCCGGCATCACCGAAGGGCCCGGGATTGCCAAATAAGTTCGCCCCTGGGAGAGGGCAGATGTCTGTGTCATGGGGTCAACCTGTCTGAGTTGACGCCCACATTACCGAGGGGCTTCGCGGCGTCAATCCGCCAGCCTCGATGCCTCGCGCGCAAGTGTTTCGATCCCGGCCCAGTCACCGCTTTCGACCATCTGCTTGGGCGCGACCCAGCTGCCACCGGCGCAGACCACATTGGACAGGGACAGGTAGTCACGGGCGTTGGACGGCGACACCCCGCCTGTCGGGCAAAAGCTGATCTGCGGCAGGGGCGCACCGATTGCCTTGAGTGCGGGCGCGCCGCCCGAGGCCTCGGCCGGGAAGAATTTCAGCATGTCATAGCCTTTTTCCAGCAATGCCATCGCTTCGCTGGCCGTGGCCGCGCCGGGCAACAGCGGCAGGCCCTCGGCCTCGCACGCCGCGATGAGCGCGTCGGTTGCGCCCGGAGAGACGCCGAACTGCGCGCCCGCCTCTTTGGCGGCGCGGACGTCTTCGGGTGTGACCAGCGTACCTGCGCCGACCACGCCGCCGGGCACCTTGGCCATCGCGCGGATCGCGTCGAGCGCGGCGGGCGTGCGCAAGGTGACCTCGAGCGCTGGCAGACCGCCGGCGACCAATGCCTCGGCCAGCGGGCGGGCCTGCGCGACGTCATCGACAACCAGAACCGGAACGATCGGGGCGAGTGCGCAGATTTCACGGGTGCGTTGGGATTTGGACATGAGGTTAAACTCCGAAAATGCTGGCACCGGTGTCGGCCGAGCCGACATTCTGGCGGAACGCACCAAAAAGATCGCGCCCAGCACCGTGTTGATTGGCGGACAGGTCGGTGGTGACAGGCGCGCGGTCGAAAACGCCTGCGGTGAGGATTTCCAGATCACCCCTGACCGCGTCAACGCGCAGGATGTCACCATCCTGAAGGTATGCAATGGGGCCGCGGTCGAGCGCTTCGGGGACGACATGGATGGCGGCGGGCACCTTGCCGGACGCGCCAGACATGCGGCCATCGGTGACCAGCGCCACTTTCTGGCCCCGGCCCTGCAGGATCGACAGCATGGGCGTCAGTGAGTGCAGTTCCGGCATCCCGTTGGCCTTGGGGCCCTGGAAGCGCACGACGACGATGACGTCACCGGTGAACTCGCCAGCCTTGAAGGCTGCCTTGACCGCGTCCTGGTCGTGGAAAACGCGGACCGGAGCCTCGACCACCTGATGTTCTGGCGCGACGGCTGATACTTTCATGACCCCGGTGCCCAGATTTCCGGTCAGGCGCGACAGGCCGCCGGTGGGCTGGAACGGGTCGCGGGCGGGGCGGACAATCTTGTCATTCAGGCTGTGGCCCGCGCCGTCTTGCCAGGTCAGCTCACCATCGATCAGCTTGGGCTCGCGCGTGTAATTGTGCAGGCCCTGCCCGGCAACGGTCAACGTATCGGGGTGCAGCAAACCTTCTTCGAGCAACGTGCCAATGGTGAACCCAAGTCCGCCTGCGGCGTGGAAGTGATTCACGTCGGCCAGACCGTTGGGATAGACCCGCGCGACCAGCGGGACCACGGCGGAGATATCGGAAAAATCCTGCCAGTCCAGAACGATACCACCAGCGCGCGCCATGGCAATCAGGTGGATCAGCAGATTGGTCGAACCTCCGGTCGCCATAAGGCCGACGATGCCGTTCACAAAGGCCCGTTCGTCGAGCACCTGATAAACAGGGGTATAGCTGTTTCCCAGCGCACTGAGCGACAGGGCGCGGCGCGCGCCCTCTTGTGTCAGCGCGTCGCGCAAGGGCGTGTTGGGATTGACGAAGCTGGAGCCCGGCAAGTGCAGGCCCATGAATTCCATCAGCATCTGGTTGGTGTTGGCGGTACCGTAGAAAGTGCAGGTGCCGGGACCGTGATAGGCCGCCATTTCGGCGGCCATCAGTTCTTCGCGCCCGACCTCTCCGGCAGCGAATTTCTGGCGGACCTTGGCCTTTTCGTCATTGGGCAGGCCGCTGGTCATTGGCCCTGCGGGCAGGAACACGGCAGGCAGATGGCCGAACGCCTGCGCGCCGATGATCAGACCGGGGACAATCTTGTCACAGACGCCGAGGAAGACTGCCGCGTCATAGGTGTTGTGGCTGAGTGCTACGCCAGTTGCCAGAGCGATCACGTCGCGTGAAAACAGCGACAATTCCATCCCTGCTTCGCCCTGGGTGACACCGTCGCACATGGCTGGCACGCCACCCGCGACCTGAGCAGTGCCTCCGGCGGCGCGGATCGCGTCGCGGATCAGGGCGGGATAACGTTCGAACGGCTGATGGGCCGAAAGCATGTCATTATAGGCGGTGACGATGCCCAGATTGCCGGCGGTGCCGGTGGCCATCGATTGCTGATCTTCGCCTGCGCCCGCATAGGCATGGGCCTGACCGCTACAGGACAGATGCGCACGGGCGGGACCTTTGGATCTGGCCTGCTCCATCCGTTCAAGATGTGGGCCGCGCAGATCGGCGCTGCGGTCGATGATCCGTTTGGTGACATCGGAAATGACTGAGTGAACCATGATTACCCTCCGATCTGACGCCAGCGGCGCCCATCGCGATGCATCAGCATCAGTGCTTCTTCGGGGCCCGAACTGCCCTGATCGTACCGGGATGGGCGGTCTCCGCGTTGCTCCCAGCCCTGAATGATGGGATCGACCCAGGCCCAGGCGGCCTCGGCCTCGTCCCCACGCATGAACAATGTCTGATCGCCGCGGATGACATCCATGATCAGTCGCTCATAAGCATCGGGGGCTTGCGCTTCGGCCCCAAGCGCATCGGCAAAACTCATGTCCAGCGCAACATCCGACAGCCGGAAGCCCCCCGGCCCCGGATCCTTGATCGTGGTGCGCAGGGTTATGCCTTCGTCAGGCTGCAACCGGATCACCAGAACGTTTCCGTGCAGAGGGCCGACATTTGGAAAAATCGTGTGCGGCGGATCGCGGAAGAACACCGCAATTTCGGATTCCCGCGCGCGCAGGCGCTTGCCAGTGCGCAGATAGAACGGCACACCTGCCCAACGCCAGTTGCCGATATGAACCTTGAGGGCAATGAAGCTTTCGGTTCGGCTGGCGGGGTTGCCGACATGATCGACATAACCGCCCTCGCCTTTTTCGGCCCGATACTGACCGCGCGCGATGTCAGACTGGGCCACGGGCTCCAGCGCTTCGATCACCTTGACCTTTTCATCGCGCACCGCGTTGGGCGAGAATTTCGACGGCGGTTCCATTGCGGTCAGACACAGCAACTGAACCAGATGGTTCTGGACCATGTCCCGCATTGCGCCGGACTGATCGTAATAGGCCCCGCGCCCTTCGACGCTTACGGTCTCGGCCACGGTGATCTGTACGTGGTCGATATGGGTCGAATTCCAGAGCGGTTCGAACAGCGAGTTGGCAAAGCGCAGCGCCATCAGGTTTTGCACGGTCTCTTTACCCAGATAATGGTCGATCCGGTAAATCTGATGTTCTTCGAAACAGGCACGCAAGCCTTCGTTCAGCGCCTTCGCCGAGGCAAGGTCGTGCCCAAATGGTTTTTCGACGACGATGCGGCTGTCCGGTGTCGCAAGACCGGCGTCATGCAGCCGCCGCGCGATACCCGAAAAAAGGCTTGGACCAACGGACAAATAAAAGGCCCGCACGACGTCTTCGCGCATCCGTTCTTTCAGATCGGACCACCCGGCCTCGCCCAGCGCATCCACGGGCACATATTCGACATGGGCAAGGAACTGATCCAGTGTTTCCCGGGAAAAACCGGGCGCGAACTGCTGCATTGATTGGCGAACCTGATCGCGAAACCCGTCATTGTCTATTTCAGAGCGTGCCGTCCCGATGATCCGCGCGCCGTCGGGCATTTGCCCGACCTCAAAGCGATGGTACAGGCCCGGCAGGATTTTGCGCTGCGCCAGATCGCCGGTCGCACCGAAAAGCACCAGATCAAATGGCTCTACCGGAATTACGCGTGAAACCATCACAGGCTCCTTCTGAGGTTGCCGATATCAGCTTAGCACGGCGTGATAACCCGCAAAACCTGATATGTTATCGCTAACATTGCCTGTCTATTAGAAAGCCGTTCACAAAAAATCAAGCACAGTTTGAAGAAACCGTGCCGTTTAACGCATCAGGTCTGATGCCGCAGCCAGTCCATGACTGCGGGTCGCACCGATTGCTCTCCGCGGTGGCGCGCGTCAGCGATGATTTTGCGAACCTCCGTAAGATTGGACCGCAACAGCAGGCTTTTGACCGGGCCGATCGAGGCAGGCCGCATCGACAGCGTCCGTATCCCCATCGCCGCAAGGCACAACGCCTCGACCGGACGGCCTGCATCTTCACCACAGAAGCTGAGCGGCGTGTCCGAGATATCGCAGCGCTCGACGATGCGCTCCATCAGGCTCAGGAAGCTGACATTCAGCGTGTCATAGCGGCGCCGGACCAGTTCGTTCTCACGGTCAGCAGCAAAGAAGAACTGCTTGAGATCGTTCCCGCCAATCGAAATGAAGTCCACTTCGTCAAAGAATTTCTGCGGCGCAAAGGCCAGCGACGGCGTTTCCAGCATCGCGCCAACTTCAAGCGTCTCGGGCAGTACATGACCCAATCGCTTTTCCCGCTCGATGGTTTTGTTCACTTCCCAACGGGCTTCGCGATATTCCTCGGCCTGCGCGACAAAAGGGAACATGATGGTCAGCGGTCGGCCATTGGCAGCACGCAGCAGGGCCTGCAACTGCATTCGCATGACGCCGCGCTTGTCCAGACCGACCCGAATGGCGCGCCAGCCCAGCGCCGGGTTTGGTTCAGCCACGTGCTTCATATAGGGCAGAACCTTGTCCGACCCGATATCGAGCGTGCGGAACACCACCCTTTTGTCCCCCGCCGCGTCCAGAACACGCTGATACTGGCTGACCAGTTCCGACCGTTTCGGCATCTGGTTGCGGATCAGGAATTGCAGTTCAGTACGGAACAGGCCAACACCCTCGGCGCCCGAGGTACCAAGCGATGGCAGGTCGGCCATCAGACCGGCATTCATCACCAGGTTGATACGCGATCCATCCCGCGTCACGCAGGGTGTTTCGCGGATCGACGCATAACGTTCCTGCGCCTTTGCCTGCATCGCGATCTTGTCGCGGAAGGCACTGACCACGCTGTCTTCCGGGCGCAGATGCACAACGCCCTGATCACCATCCACCAGAATGTGATCTCCGTTCAGGGCCTCGGTGGTGATCCGGCCCACATGCACGACCAAAGGAATCGCAAGCGCCCGCGCAACGATGGTGGCATGACTGCCGACAGAGCCTTCTTCAAGCACGATCCCCTTCAGCGCCCGTCCGTATTCCAGCAAGTCGCCGGGGCCGATATTGCGCGCGATCAGGATCGGATCGGGTGGCAGATCAGCACTGTCCGTCTTGCCTTGCCCGGTCAGGATGCGCAGCAGGCGATTGCTGAGATCGTCAAGATCCGCAAGACGTTCACGCAAGTACGGATCGGTGACCTGCCCCATGCGCGCGCGGGCTTGGGATTGTTCTTTCTCCACCGCAGCTTCAGCGCTGAGACCCAGGGCTATGTCTTCCTCCATCCGCCGCATCCAGCCTTTGGAATTGGCGAACATTCGGTAAGCTTCCAGAACCTTCAGCTGTTCCTTGTCGCCGCCCTGCGAAATTTCGAGCATCTTGTCGACACCGACGCGCAGTTCTTCCACCGCATCGACCAAACGTTCGCGTTCCCGGTGAGGGTCTTCGGCAATGGGGTTGGTAACCACCACGCGGGGTTCGTGCAGCCAGACATGCCCTTCGGCGGACCCTTCCTGCGCCGGGCCACCGCGCAGCAGAACCGATTGCTGGTGCAGGGGTGACAGGGCCGCGCCTTCGCCGACAAAGGCGCCAAGCTCGGCCATTTCGGCCAGCACCATGGCCACCACTTCCAGTGCATAGACCTCATCTGCGGAAAACTCGCGCGCCTCGCGGGACTGGACGACCAGAACGCCCAGCTTTTCCCCAAGGCGTTGAACCGGCACCCCCAGGAACGAGGAGTATCGTTCCTCGCCGGTTTCCGGCATGTAACGGAAGCCCTTGGCCGACGGCGCGTCGGCGGTGTTGACGACCTTGCCGAACTTGGCGACCCGCCCCACAAGACCTTCGCCCATGCGCATCCGGGTTTTATGGACCGATTCCGGAGACAGCCCCTCGGTCGCGCAAAGTTCCAGCGTGTCTTCATCGCGAAACAGATAGATGGAACACACCTCGGCCCTGATACTGTCGGCAATCAGGTGCGTGATCCGGTCAAGACGTTCCTGACCGGCGGCTTCGCTCGCCATTTCTTCGCGCAACCGCCGCAGCAGCTTGCGGGATTCTGTTTCCGTGCCGTCCGCCATGGCCCAACCGATTTAGTGTGTCAGGCGATACCTTTGGCCGATAAGCTCAGGCCGCCTTGTCCAGTTCAAAGGCATCATGCAGTGCCTGAACGGCAAGTTCCATGTATTTCCTGTCGATAAGAACGGAAATTTTGATCTCGGAGGTTGTAATGACCTTGATGTTGATCCCCTCATCCGAGAGCACCTTGAACATCTTGGCCGCCACGCCCGATTGCGAGCGCATCCCTATTCCCACCACCGAGACCTTGCAGACATCAGTGTCTGCAACCAGTTCGGCATAGTTCAGCTCGCCCTTTTCCTTGATTTCCAGCAGCGCTTTTTCGGCGCGGGCCACCTGATCGGTGGGACAGGAAAAGGTCATGTCCGTGCGCCCCTCGTCCGAGATGTTCTGGACGATCATGTCGACATTCACGCCCTCTTCGCTGAGCGCCGAGAAGATGGTCGTTGCAATGCCCGGTCGGTCGGCCACGGAAACAACGGTCATCTTGGCTTCGTCGCGGGAATAGGCCACACCGGCCACAACATTGGATTCCATAATATCCTCCTCGTCGCAGACCAGCGTGCCGGCCTCATCGGATTGTTCTTCAAAGCTTGAGAGAACGCGCAGTTTGACTTTGTACCGCATCGCAAGTTCGACCGAGCGGGTTTGCAGAACCTTGGCACCAAGCGACGCCAGTTCCAGCATTTCCTCGAACGAGATGCGGTCCAGCTTGCGCGCCTTTTCGCAGATGCGCGGATCGGTGGTATAGACGCCATCAACGTCCGTATAAATGTCGCAGCGTTCGGCGTCGAAGGCCGCCGCAAAGGCAACCGCCGTGGTATCCGACCCACCCCGGCCCAATGTCGTGATCCGGCCTTCCGGGCTGATGCCCTGGAACCCGGCAACCACGGCCACGCGCATACCTTCACCGAATTTCTGGTTCAGGTTCTCGGTCGGAATTTCCTCGATCCGCGCCTGACTGTGCGCGCTGGTGGTCAGCAGCGGCACCTGCCAGCCCTGCCAGCTGCGCGCGGGGATATCCATTTCCTGCAAGGTCAGGGCCATCAGGCCAGCGGTCACGTTCTCGCCCGAGGACACGACGGCATCGTATTCCCTGGCGTCGAACAGAGGCGACGTTTCGTTCACCCAGCCCACAAGCTCGTTGGTTTTGCCCGACATGGCCGAGACGATGACGATCACGTCATAGCCCTTGGCAACTTCGACGCCGATACGTTTGGCGGCGCGGCGGATGCGGTCCAGATTGGCGACCGATGTGCCGCCGAATTTCATTACGAGTACGGGCATGGGGGCAAATGTCTCCGCGCCTTGGATTAGAAGTTCCGTGCCTCATAAGCGAGGGGCACCGCAAGGGCAAGGGCGCAAAGCGGTCACCCCTGCGGCGCAGGGCCGCTTTACATTGCACCGGCGCGATGTCAGCCTAAGGATAACAACCAGATCAAGAGGTTCTTCATGTTTCGCCTAGCCCTCGCCTTTGCCCTATTGTCATCGCCCGCACTGGCCCAGGTCGCGAGTGTCGCCGGGACGGACGGCAAGAACGCGCTGGGCACAATTCCCTGCGCTGCAAATGCCGGTGATCCCGTACAAAGCTGCCACGCCGAACTGCGCCGCCATGACGACGGAAACATAACGGTCGCGGTGGCCCTGGGTGGCGGACAAGTGCGCAATATCTATTTCAAGGATGGTGTGCCGGACTCCAGCAACTCGACCTCGAAAATCTCACATGAAACACGAGGCGATATGATGGTGGTCTACATTGAACCTGGTGAGGTCTTTGAAATCCCCAAAGCCGCATTGACCTCTCAATAGGCGTGCGGTTGCCCGTCAAAGGTTTCAAAACAGCCCGTGGTGCTTAGCGACAAGGCATCAAATCGTTCAATCAGGCCGGATACGGCCTGATCCACATCGATATCAGCCGCTGCACCGCCCATATCCGTCTGAACCCAGCCCGGATGATAGATGCCGACGGCAACCTCGTCATCTTTGAGATCCATCGCCTGGTTCCGTCCAAGGTTCAGAGCCGCCGCCTTGGACGCGCGGTAGATATAACTGCCCCCCGGCGCAAGCGCGTGCGACGCCATTTTCGAGGAAAGGATCGCAACTTTGCCGCCCGCTGCGCGCAGATTGGGCAACAGGGTCTGTATCGTCAGAAAGACCCCCGTGACATTTACCGCAAAGCTGTGCGCCCACATTTCGGCCGGGTAGCCGTCGATCGAATGCCCCTTGTCCAAATACACGCCGGCATTGCAGACCAGCAGGTCGACGGGCTGGTCTTTCATCTGTTCTGCCATGGCTGATTGCTGCGCGGGGTCGGACACGTCCAGACGCACATGCATGCTGCCGTCGCGCGCCGTCCCGGTGACCTTGTCCCCCCCGGTTGACGTAAGGCTTTGCCAGGGCTTGCCCGATGCCGCGATTGGCGCCGGTGATCATGATGTGCATGATCAATTGGTCTTTCTGCTGGGGACAAACGGCAGCGGAGCCACCGGCACGCCATCTTCGATCAGGGATTTCGCCTCATCCAGCTTGGCTTCTCCGTAAATGGCACGATCCGGAGCCTCGCCCAGATGAATCTTGCGCGCCTCACTGGCGAAATCTTTCCCGACATAATCCGAGTTTTCTTCGACATGGCGGCGCATCTCGGCCAAAACCTTCTCGATTTCAGGCGATGGGGTGGCAACGTCGATCTTTTGTTCCGGGGTGGAACGGATTTCGCTTTTCGTCCTGGCATTCCGCGCCGGGCGGACGCGTGGCGTCATGACCGCTTTCTCGACCTGCGTGCACCCGCAAACCGCGCAGGTGACCATACCCACAGAGGCCAGTTTGTCATAGGCTGCGGCGGATTGGAACCAACTGTCGAAAGCGTGGCCTTCGCTGCATTTCAACGCGTATTGAATCATGTTCAGTCCAAAAAATCGATTGGCGAATAGATACCGATCAAGGTGACAATATCAAGCCTATCAGATGCTACTTTAATGTGAGTACGGCTTAAAGTCGCGCAACAATTCAGCAAGCTCATCAGAATCGACCTTTAGCGCCGCTTTTTTCGGCGAAAACCACTTGCGCCGGCGCTCGGCCATTTCGGGGTATTCCTGCGACAATGCGCTTGCATGCACTGGAAAAACATCTACCAGACATAAGGATGGGGGCCGGTTCGAATGATGTTTGTGATACAGGAACTGCCCCAGTCGCGCCCCGTTGATCCGGCCAGATACGCCCGCCTCTTCCCAAGCCTCTTGCAATGCGGTTTCTTGCGGGCTCAGACCGGGAATGAGCCATCCTTTGGGAATGATCCATCGCCGTGACTTGCGTGTCGTGACCAACAGGATCTTGGGGCGGTCGCGCTTGATCCGGAAACACAAAGCCGAGGATTGCCGCAAAACTGGCTGCCTTGCAGCTTTCGGAAGGTCATGAAGCAACAATCCTGCATTCATCGAGCGACGCTCCCTTTCGGTCAAACGTCAGCCATCCAAATTCGCACGCTTACCTAATCTAGGGGCTGACACCTGTAATCATACCACATGATGTGTTGCAGGCCAAGCCAGTCGCGTCGACCAATGTGTCGCCTACATTCGGTCAGAAAGCCGCCGTGCCAGATCGTCATGGGGGATGTCAGCGTTGATTGCCAGCCGGCGCAAACCGAAATGCACGCGCGCTATCTGTTGGTAGTAGCGCGCGTAGACATAATTCGTGCCACCGCCGGCCAATGCCCCCAGAACCGGAACAGACTGGGCTGCAAGCTTTTGCCCCAGTACAATCGAAAAACGCGGCGCAACGGCAGCAATCAGGCGTTGCATGGCCGGTCCAGTCAGCGTCAGCCGGACCGAGAAAAACCCCAGGTCGGCCCCATCATCCTGCGACAATGGTCCTGCTGCCGACAAAACGCGGACGCAATCGAACTTTACGTTTTCGGCAGAGGGATCAAACCCCTCGCGCGCGGCAGCCCCCTGAATGGCGCGCAGCAGCATCGCGGTTGTCGCGGGCAGCTCCATCAGGGCTGTCGAAACGCCTCCCAGACCCCCGGCCGCACCCATGGCAGTCGTCACTGCGGTATTGACCCAGGGCTGCTGATCAGGAACCGCGCGCCGCGAGCCCTCGGCCGCTTGCATCGCCAGCCACAATGCCTGCTCGGTTGCGCCCATCAGGCCATTCCGAACGGGTTCTGGCAATTGCTCCAGCAAAGACTCGGCTGATCCCCCAAGTTTGTTGAGAAGTTTCACGCCGACCCCTCCGGCGGACCGGTAGTGATCCGCCAAACGATCCAGTTCGGCCTCGGTGTCCACGTTTTCGACAAGAACCACGTTCTGCATTCACGCCCTCCTGCCTTTCAACATCGGCGTTGCGCAGCATGGTTTCAATAGGTCAGCGGCTCCAACGTGTCACCGCGCCCTGAACCCCGGACCAGGCGCCGTGCACCAGTTCCAGCCCCAAAACCCGGTCAGGGTTGGTGGGCGGAGGCATCTCGACCGCGTGCAATCGCGTGAAACCGAACCGGCTGTAATAGGGCTCATCCCCGACCAGCATGACCCTCTGCCAACCGCGGGTGCGCCCCGCTTCGACACCTGCATGTATCAGATATCCGCCCAGGCCTTCACCTTGGTGGGTTGGGTGCACGGCAACCGGCCCCAACAGCAGAGCATCGTGATCACCGACATGAGCCGGCCAGAATCGGATCGCACCGGCCAGAATACCCTGACCGTCGCGCGCGACCAAAGACAAGTCCGCAACGGGCGGCACATCATCACGCAACCTGTAGGACGACAAAGCCTCGCGACCCGGCGCAAAACACAGGTCATAAAGGGCTTCGACCTCCCACCAGTCGTCCGGCTCTTCCGGCCTGATCCCGAATTGCTGCACCCTGCCCTCATTTACTTGCTGGCAATCGCCCTAGCACTTCGCTACGCCTTGGGCAAACGCTTGGAGATCAGATGTTCTACCGCCCCGAAGACGGCCACGGCCTGCCGCACAACCCGTTCAACGCCATTATCACGCCACGCCCGATCGGCTGGATCTCGACCCGTGATGCGGAGGGAAACAACAATTTGGCGCCCTATTCCTTCTTCAACGGCGTCGCCTATACGCCACCGCAGGTCATGTTTGCTTCAACCGGCACCAAACAGGATCAGAACGCAGGCAAGGACAGCATCGCAAATATCGAGGCGACTGGCGTGTTCTGCGTAAATGTCGTGGCCCATGCGCATCGGGACGCGATGAATGCCAGCTCGGCCAGCCTTCCGAAGGGGGTGGACGAGTTTGCCCATGCCGGATTAACCCCGGTCGAATGCGAAACCATCCCCTGTGCCCGTGTACAAGGCGCCCCGGCGGCGTTGGAATGCAAGCTGACCCAGATCGTCACGCTGCCCGGCGCAGCCAATCGGGTGGTGTTTGGCGAAGTGACAGGTGTACACCTGCACGACGATCATATTCGGGATGGCATGTTCGACGTGACCTCGTTCCAACCTTTGGCGCGGCTTGGGTATCGCGATTACTCTGTCGTTTCCGAGTTGTTCAGCCTTTCGAGACCGGATGACTGATGCCCCTGCCTGACGCTGCGCGCCGATATCCTCTCACTCTGCCTGACGGCACGGAACACAAAGGAACGGCCTTTCTGTCACGAGTGATCGACCACCCCAGAATTCAGGTGGGCGATTACACCTATGCGTCAGATTTTGACGCGCCCGAGGATTGGGCCAATCGGTTGGCCCCTTACCTGTTCGAGTTCTCGCGCGAAAAGCTGATATTGGGGAAGTTTTGCCAAATTGCCCACGGCGTCCGCTTTGTGACAGCCTCGGCAAATCATGCGATGGATGGGATAACCTGCTTTCCCTTTCCGGTTTTCGATCCGGAACAGATGTTGGAATTCCAGCCGGACGTCCGTGACACCGTGGTCGGCAATGATGTCTGGATCGGCTATGGCGCGTTGATCCTGCCCGGAGCCAATATAGGTGACGGAGCGATAATCGGCGCGGGTTCAGTCGTGCGTGGAACCATCCCGCCTTATGCGATCGTCTCGGGCAATCCTGCCGAAGTACGGCGATACCGGTTTGACGCCGACACAATCGAGCGGTTGCTTGCTTTGAAGTGGTGGAATTGGCCAGCCGATTTGATCACCGAAGCTGAAAGCGTCCTGCTGAGGGGAGATATCGAAAACCTGAAGCGTCTGGCCCTTTGAAAAAGGCGGCTTGTTCAGCCGCCTTTCAAAGTCAGTGCCCGCCCAGAATGCCGGTGCGGACAGAGTAATCCACCGCCAGTTCGTAATCCGGATCATCATCACTGTCGACCATGAGGTGTCCCGCTTTTTTCAGCAGCTTGTGACAGTCGCGGCTTAGGTGACGCAGCATGACCCGTTTGCCCGCCGCCTCGTATTTTGCGGCGATATTTTCGATGGCTTGCAGCGCGGACTGATCCACCACGCGGCTTTCGGCGAAATCGATGATGACGGTTTCGGGGTCGTTCGGGACGTCGAACAGTTCGATAAATCCGTCAGAGGATCCAAAGAACAGCGGCCCCTGAATTTCATAGACTTTCGCGCCTTTCTCGGTCTCGGAGTCACGCGTGACCGCATGAATGCGCTTGGCATTGTTCCAGGCATAGGCCAGCGCCGAGACGATGACGCCCACAACGACGGCAACGGCCAAGTCCTCCATCACCGTTACGACGGTGACCAGAACGATGACGAAGGCATCGGTCATTGGCACTTTGCGCAGAATTTTGAACGAGTTCCACGCAAAGGTGCCGATCACAACCATGAACATCACGCCAACCAGCGCGGCCAGCGGGATTTGTTCGATCAGGGGTGATGCGAACAGGATGAAGACCAGCAGGAAAAGCGCTGCTGCGATACCGGCAATACGTGTACGCCCGCCGGATTTCACGTTGATCATCGACTGGCCAATCATCGCGCAACCGCCCATGCCGCCGAAAAATCCGGTCACGATATTTGACGCGCCCTGTGCAATGCATTCCTGAGACGCCCCGCCGCGCTTGCCTGTGATCTCACCCACGAGGTTCAGGGTCAGCAGGGATTCGATCAGGCCGATGGCGGCCAGAATGACTGCATATGGCAGGATGATCTCAAAGGTTTCCCAGTTCAAAGGAACCATTGGAATATGGAACGCTGGCAGGCCGCCTTCGATCGATGCCAGATCGCCGACGCGCGGCACATCAAGGCCAAAACCGATCACGATTGCCGCGACAACCAGAATACCAGCCAGCGGCGCAGGAATGATGCGCGTGATGCGCGGCATGACCCAGATCACTGCCATTGTCAGCCCGACAAGACCCAACATGGTATAAAGCTGCATCCCGGACAACCATTCGCCGCCGCCCATGCCATGACCGGTGTTTTCCATGGTTCCGGGCACCTTGAACTGGCCCATCTGGGCCAGAAAGATCACGATGGCCAAACCGTTCACAAAGCCCAGCATGACAGGATGCGGCACCAAACGGATGAAGCGTCCCCAATGCATCGCCCCGGCGATGACCTGAAGGATCCCCATAAGAACAACGGTCGCGAACAGATATTCAACCCCATGTTCGGCCACCAGTGCCACCATGACAACCGCAAGCGCGCCGGTCGCGCCCGAGATCATGCCCGGCCGTCCACCGATCAGTGCGGTGATCAAACCGACCAAAAACGCCGCATAAAGACCGACCAGCGGGTGCACGCCCGCCACAAAGGCAAAGGCCACCGCCTCGGGCACCAGTGCAAGGGCAACCGTCAGGCCGGACAGCAGCTCGATCCGCAGGCGTGAGAAGGTCAACCCCTCATCTGGAACCCAGCGCAGATCGGGAATGGCGAGGCGATTGGCAAAGCTTGCCAGCAAGGCTCGGGGCATCAGACAGTCCTATAGGATTATATGTTCGCGCGAAGGGGTCGTTGTAGCTGGTGCACCGGCTTTGAGCTACTGCATAGATCGGGATGCAGCCATGCGCTTGGCGCATACCTGGCAATCGCGGCAAGTTGATTTGCGGAACCATGACGAAGCCACAACATGTGAGGCCATGCGTTGGATCCTCTTCTTACTGTTCCCGGCCCTTCCCGTCCTTGCACAGGATTTGGATGGCAATGACACGGCCGGCAACTGGCGGGTGACGCATCACGAGATTTTCGGCATCTGGAATTCAATCTGTGACGAGCGCGAAGAAACCGGCGCGTTGCGGCAGCGGTGCTACATCCGACGGGCCGAGGTGTTTTCTTTTCGGCCAAAATTTGCGGCACAGTTCGTTTTCATTACGCCCGAACCTGGCGATTTCAAAGTTGAATTCGGGATCGAGCCGGGCACTTTCTTCAACCCATCCGGATTTCGCATCGACAAGGGCGAAGAAACCATATGGCGCACACGGCACCCCGGATGCCTGACCGGGCTTGGCTGCACCTTCGAAAACCAACGCGCCAAGGCCGTTTTGGACGCCATGCTGACCGGCGATGCGTTCCGCTTCGTGTTCCGAGACCGGCACGGGCAATCACAGGATCTGACCTGGTCTCTGGGCTCGTTTGGCGCAGCCTGGGCCGATTTCACTGTGCAATCGCATCAGCGCAACCTGTTGACGATACGGGAATAGAACTCTTGTCAAATCCGGGCTGAACCCGCACAAATTCAACATCAGTTATTCAGGCGGAGCAGGACATTGACCCAAACCAGGATAGCCGTCATCGGCGGATCAGGCATCTATGACATTGATGGGCTGGAAAACCCGGAATGGGTAGAGGTTGAGACCCCATGGGGAACGCCGTCAGACCAGATCCTGACCGGGTCGCTGGGCGGTGTAGAAATGGCCTTTCTGCCACGTCACGGGCGCGGTCATGTGCATTCACCGACCGATGTACCCTATCGCGCCAATATCGATGCGCTGAAACGGTTGGGCGTGACGGACGTGATCTCGGTGTCGGCCTGCGGATCGTTCCGCGAACATATGGCACCGGGTCACTTCGTGATTGTCGATCAGTTCATCGATCGCACTTTTGCACGGGACAAGAGCTTTTTCGGAACCGGCTGCGTTGCCCATGTCAGCGTTGCCCATCCCACCTGCCCACGCCTGTCGGACGCATGCGAGACGGCAGGTAAGGCCGCCGGCATCACCATCCACCGGGGCGGCACCTATCTGGCGATGGAGGGCCCCCAATTTTCCAGCCTTGCAGAATCCAGGATGTATCGCGAGCAATGGGGCTGTGACGTGATCGGCATGACCAATATGCCCGAGGCGAAACTCGCCCGCGAGGCCGAGCTGTGTTACGCGTCGATCGCGATGGTCACCGATTATGACAGCTGGCACCCGGACCATGGCGAGGTGGACGTGACCACGATCATCGCCACCCTGACCGGCAATGCCGAAAAAGGCCGCGCATTGGTCAAGGGCCTGCCATCCCTTCTGGGGGCCGAACGAACACCCTGCCCGCATGGCTGCGACCGGGCGCTGGAATACGCGATCCTGACCGCACCGGAAAAGCGCGATCCGGCGCTTTTGGCCAAGTTGGATGCGGTGGCCGGGCGTATTCTGTAAGACCGACTTGAGAAAATCGGCCAGGGCCTCAATGACCTCAATGGATGCGAACGATGCCCCAGTCGCCCTTTGAGCGAGCTAGCCAACCGACATTCAGCACGGATTGAAGCGAGACAGGTTTTGGACATGCATCTTCGCAGCCATCAAATACCACCGAAGTCTGAGACATTTGAACCATTACCTGTTTTTCGTCGGAAACCGGATCAAAGAAGATGGTTTCCACAAGAAAAACAGAGTAGTTGGGGTTCGCAGCGGTTTCCTCAACAAGAGACCTGCACGTGCTTCTGAATGACATACCCTCGTGGGCACTCCAGAACCTTTTTTGGAATTCCCACTTGGCACTCTCATCCGAGAATTTCATGGATTTTACGATTTTCTCACCGACGTAATCGGTTACGGCATCCATGGCACCGTTCCAGCCGATTGCCACAAGGCTAAGGCTGGTGAAGGAGACATCTTCCGGGCCAGATTCGTTCCCCCCAACAAACAAATTACAGATCTTTGTGGGTCTAAATCTTCCGGTCGAATGATCCAAGGCATAAGCCGCACCAAGCACAGGCGCATGTAATGAACCCTTCGGAACAATAAGCTTCTGGTATTGTAAATCCAGTTCATTCGCATTCAATACAAGCGTTTTACCAGCTCCCATAATTGCCAGAGCGCCAGCAACAATGACAGCGTTGCGCAAACTGAAAACAGACATCCCAATCCCTCCGAACTAGTTCTGAGGTTTGGGGCAGCACAGCGACCCGCCACAGTTGAAATACCCGTCTGGGCAAGCAGCGGCGGCAGTCGGCATAAGCAATACGCTCAACAAAAAAATAGAAACGACAAGTTTCATGACGAACCTCCTTTTAAAATGACAATAAAAAAAACGCGCAATTATAGCACAAATTGAATATTTTGTCCCGAAACCCCCATAATGCTAATAAGCAATTGACTAAATTTGTGATTAACGGGAAATGGGAGTCGGCTTACAGAACATTCGCCCGGCACAAGCAGCTTGATCCTTGGGACTGATTCTCTCAGTCTCGTGCGCTCTGATCAGGAATTTGACAATGCAACTCGATCTCTGGCTGGCCTTTGTTGCCGCTTCCACCGCCTTGCTGCTGATCCCGGGCCCGACGGTGTTGCTGGTGCTGAGCTATGCACTGTCCAAGGGGCGCAGTGTCGCTGTCGCGTCGGCCACGGGCGTGGCGGTGGGCGATCTTGTGGCCATGACCGCATCTTTGCTGGGGCTTGGGGCGCTTGTTCTGGCTTCGGCCACGTTGTTTTCCGTTCTCAAATGGGTGGGCGCGGCCTATCTGGTCTGGCTTGGGATCAAGCTGTTGCGCAGTGCGCCAGCCGGTGGATTGAGCACGGTCGACACCGGGCGGGAAGTCACCGCGCGCAGCGTATTTGGCCACGCAGCCGCCGTCACAGCCCTGAACCCGAAATCCATTGCCTTCTTCATTGCGTTTGTGCCGCAGTTCATACGCCCTGCTGAACCGCTTGGGCCTCAGTTCGTCATCCTGATTGCCACATTCGTCGGGCTGGCCTGGATGAATGCGTTGGCCTACGCCCTGTTGGCAGACAGGTTGCGGCGGCTGATCGGCCGCGCCAGCGTGATCACTGCGATGACACGGTTTGGCGGCTTGACCTTGATCGGGATGGGTATGGCCACGGCGGTCCTGCGCCGACCGTCCTGACACCGCATCAGTCTTCGGCGTGTTCTTTCATGAAACCACGGATGAATCTGCGGATTTCGCGCGCAGCCGACGTGTCCAGCTCTTTGCAAAGCTCGACAAACGAGTCACGTTCATCCCTGTCGAGGCGTAAGACCAACTGACTGTTTTTCTTGGTCGATCCTTTGCCTTCATTCCTGGCCACGTGCATTTTCCCAACGAAGTTATGCTCTATCTGGCGATGCTGTGTTTATCCATAGCATAGTTTTTGTCGTTATCGGGCACTTAACGGCAAGGATGAGAAATTGACAATGAACCGTGCCACCTTCGGGCAGTTCTTGAGCCAACTCCTCGCAATTGAAGCCGACCGCGCCTGAGACACGAACATGTCGAATTGCAAACCAAACAGATTGCTCATCGCGCTCCCGGAAATCCGTGCGCCGGGGCTGTTTGGAACAGGTGACAGCAAGCAAGCAAATGGGTCGGGGACTTATCGTGGCCGGCGCACAGGTTGCCCCGGTTTTGGCCTGCTCAACGCTGCAACCCAAAACCGGTGCTGATCCGGCCGTGGAATTGTTCCTTGCATGGTCACCCCTCTTGGGCCAAACACAATACCTGTGTTTGACGCTAAAAGGTTGGTCCATGTCCAGAAACAAATCTGTCAAAGATTATATCCGAACCATCGTCGATTTCCCCCATGAAGGGATCATGTTTCGGGATGTGACAACCCTGTTTGCCGACCCCCGCGGGTTTCGGATGGCAATTGACCAGATGCTGCACCCCTATGCAGGTGAGCGGATCGACAAAGTGGTCGGGCTTGAAGCACGCGGCTTTATTCTGGGCGGCGCGATTGCACATCAGTTGAGCGTCGGTTTTGTCCCGATCCGCAAGAAAGGCAAACTGCCCGGCACAACAATCAGCCAGGACTACAAGTTGGAATACGGAGAGGCGATTGTCGAGATCCATGACGATGCTATCCAACCCGGCGAAAAAATTCTGGTGGTTGACGATCTGCTGGCCACGGGCGGAACCGCAGCGGCAGGAATCAAGCTGATCGAGCGGCTTGGGGGCGAAATCGTCTCGTGCGCCTTCATCATTGACCTGCCCGAGCTTGGCGGCAGTAAAGTGCTGGAGGAGATGGGCATGGACGTGCATGTCCTGTGCGAATTCGAAGGACTC
>NZ_JBXWSM010000050.1:0-29705 GCF_059613405.1 Ruegeria sp. BHSA118 | reverse complement strand
ATTACCCCAAACACGGCAAGGCCGCGGCGCAGGCCGTAGCCTCGGGCGATTGCAGCTTGGGTATTGTCCTCTGCGGCACTGGGCAAGGGATCATGATGGCTGCGAACAAAGTGCCCGGCATTCGCTGTGGCGTTTGCTCCGACGCATTCTCGGCCCGGATGATCCGCCAGCACAACAACGCCAACATGCTGTCAATTGGCGCGCGGGTTGTCGGTGAAGGCCAGGCGCTGGACATCGTTGACGCGTTTCTGGGCGCCGAATTCGAAGGCGGCCGCCACGCCACGCGGGTGGACATGATAGAAGCGCAGGACGACTGAGCTCAATCTGTCGTTCAAACGCCTGGAAACACGGCAAACCCGGATCAGGAAATATTCCAGTCGTCCGGGTGTGCCACCTCTCCTATCGCGGTCCAGCTTGCGCGGATGCGGGCAATTCGAGTGTCGGACCAGGTCCGGAATACTGCGTCAAAACCCTCGGCGGTGATATATTCGGCCTGAACCTCTGCGCGCAGCGCCGAGGACGTGTCGACATCCCACAGCGAGATCCCGATCTGCACAATGGGCGGGGTTCGAAATGCTTCTTTGAACCGAATGTGTGTGCGGCGTTCTCGCGGCCCCTGCCCGGTCCACATGTCACCGCCATCAGCAAATTCCGAGAACAGGACATTATCACCCTGCTCAATTCCAATTGGATGGGTTAGAAACTTTTTCATCTTATCATCATTATTCTTGAATTCCCGTAACTTACCCCGGCATTTCGGCAAAAGCACGACAAAAAAACGGCCCCGCAATTGCGAGGCCGCTCAAATTTTTCACTGGTGGGCCCGTTACAGGCTCATATGCGTTCCAAGCGCTTCCATGTCGGCCAGCAGCTTGGCTGCATCGTCGACAATGGTCTGTTCACCGTTTTCCTTCGCCACCTCGTGCGAGGCGCGCGCCTCGGCGATCAGCTCGTCCAGATGCGCGCGGGTCACTTCCGCCACCGGGATGGCCTTTTCGGCCAGAACCGACAGGCTGTCGCCGTTGATCTGGGCAAACCCGCCGGTGACCAGGTATTCGCTGGACCCTTCGGGTGCCTCGACCTTGAGCAGACCGGGGCGCAGCGTGGTGATGGTGGGGGCATGATCGGGCATGGCCGTCATGTCCCCGTCCGCGCCGGGAATCTGGACCGCCGTCGCACTGAGCGAAGCTAGGCTCCGCTCGGGGCTGACGAGGTCGAATTGCATCGTGTTTGCCATCAGGGATACTCCTTAGGCGGCTGCTGCTGCCATTTTTTCGGCTTTGGCGATCACTTCGTCGATGCCGCCAACCATCAGGAAGGCTGCTTCGGGCAGGTGATCGTATTCGCCGGCCACAACGGCCTTGAACGACGAGATGGTGACATCCAGAGGAACCTGAACACCCGGCGAGCCGGTGAAGACCTCGGCCACGTCAAACGGCTGCGACAGGAAGCGTTCGATCTTGCGGGCACGGGCCACGGTCAGTTTGTCCTCTTCCGACAGTTCGTCCATGCCGAGGATGGCGATGATGTCCTGCAACGACTTGTAGCGCTGGAGGATCTGCTGAACGTCGGTCGCAACCTTGTAGTGCTCTTCACCAACGATCGCCGGGTCGAGCAGACGCGAGGTCGAGTCGAGCGGGTCAACCGCAGGATAGATACCCTTTTCCGAGATCGCACGGTTCAGAACGGTGGTCGCGTCCAGGTGAGCAAACGATGTTGCCGGCGCGGGGTCGGTCAAGTCGTCCGCAGGTACGTAGATCGCCTGTACGGACGTGATCGATCCGGCCTTTGTCGAGGTGATGCGTTCCTGCAGGGCGCCCATGTCGGTGGCCAGTGTCGGCTGGTAGCCCACAGCGGACGGGATACGACCCAGCAGAGCCGACACCTCGGAACCCGCCTGCGTGAAGCGGAAGATGTTGTCGACGAAGAACAGAACGTCGGTACCGGACTGGTCGCGGAACTGTTCGGCCAAGGTCAGACCTGTCAGAGCAACACGTGCACGCGCACCCGGAGGCTCGTTCATCTGACCGTAAACCAGGGCCACCTGCGATTCCGACAGGTTGTCCGGCTTGATCACGTTCGATTCGATCATCTCGTGGTACAGGTCGTTCCCTTCACGGGTCCGTTCACCAACACCCGCAAACACCGAGAAGCCCGAGTGCACTTTGGCGATGTTGTTGATCAGTTCCATGATCAAAACGGTTTTACCAACACCGGCGCCGCCGAACAGGCCGATCTTACCGCCTTTGGCGTAGGGGGCCAGCAGGTCAACAACCTTGATGCCGGTGACCAGAACTTCCGACTCGGTCGACTGTTCGTCGAAGGTCGGCGCGGGCTGGTGGATCGCGCGGGCCTCAGATGCTTCAACCGGGCCTTTTTCGTCGATCGGCTCACCCACAACGTTCAGGATGCGGCCCAGGGTGGCGTTACCCACCGGAACCGAGATCGGTGCGCCAGTGTCGGTCACAGCCTCGCCACGGACCAGACCTTCGGTCGCGTCCATCGCGATGGTGCGGACAGTGTTTTCACCCAGGTGCTGAGCAACTTCCAACACCAGGCGCTTGCCGTTGTTGGTGGTTTCCAGCGCGTTCAGAATTTCAGGCAGCTGATCTTCGAAGTGCACGTCGACGACGGCCCCGATGATCTGTGTGACTTTGCCTTTTGCATTCGCCATGTTTCGTCTCCGGTTTGTCTCTACAGCGCTTCGGCGCCGGAAATAATTTCAATCAGCTCGTTGGTGATCACGGCCTGACGCGAGCGGTTGAACTGGATCGTCAGCTTGTCGATCATCTCACCCGCGTTGCGTGTCGCGTTGTCCATCGCGGACATCCGTGCACCCTGTTCAGACGCCCCGTTCTCGAGCAGAGCCGAGAAGATCGCAGTCGCAACCCCCTTGGGCAGCAGGTCGGCCAGAATGGCTTCTTCGCTGGGCTCGTAGTCGAAGATGGCACCGCTGTCGTCACCCTCGGTCTCCTCGAACGAGGCGGGGATGACCTGCTGTGCCGTCGGGATCTGTGTTACGACGTTGACGAACTTCGAATAGAAGATCGTGGCAACGTCGAACTCACCCGCGTCAAAGCGAGACAGGACGTCCTTGGCGATGTCTTGCGCGTTGTTGTACCCAATGCGCTTGACCTCGCTCAGGTCGATATGTCCAACGAACAGATCGCCAAAATCACGCTTGAGCGCGTCGCGGCCCTTCTTGCCGACAGTCAGAACCTTGACTGTCTTGCCTTTCAGGCGCAGCTCTTCCGCCTTTTGACGGGCCAGCTTGGCGATGTTCGAGTTGAAGCCGCCGCAAAGGCCGCGTTCAGCTGTCATGACAACCAGCAGATGGACATCATCACTGCCCGTACCCCGGAGCAGCTTGGGGGCGCTGTCGCTGCCCCCGACCGACGCCGCCAGCCCCGCCATCACGGCATTGAACCGTTCGGCATAGGGGCGCGAGGCTTCGGCAGATTCCTGGGCGCGGCGCAGTTTTGCAGCCGCGACCATCTGCATGGCCTTGGTGATCTTGCGGGTCGATTTGACCGACTCGATCCTGTTTTTAAGGTCCTTAAGATTTGGCATATGCCCGCCTCTCCCTTAAGCGAAGGTTGCGGCGTATTCGTCCAGCGCAGCCTTGATCTTGTCGGAAGCGTCACCCTTGATCTTGGGATCTTCGTCCGTGATCCACTGAAGCAGATCCGCGTGTTTGCCACGCAGGTGCGCCAGCAGGCCAGCTTCGTAACGGCCAACATCGGACACGTCGATCTTGTCAAGGTAGCCGTTGGTACCGGCAAAGATGACGCAGACGATTTCAGCGTTGGTCAGCGGCGAGTACTGCGGCTGCTTCATCAGCTCGGTCAGACGCGCACCACGGTTCAGCAGCTGCTGGGTTGCGGCGTCGAGGTCGGAACCAAACTGCGCAAAGGCCGCCATTTCGCGGTACTGAGCCAGTTCCAGCTTAACCGGACCGGCAACCGACTTCATCGCGTTGGTCTGAGCCGAAGAGCCCACACGCGAAACCGACAGACCGGTGTTCACAGCAGGACGGATGCCCTGGTAGAACAGTTCGGTTTCCAGGAAGATCTGGCCGTCGGTGATCGAGATCACGTTGGTCGGAATAAACGCCGAAACGTCACCACCCTGAGTTTCGATAACCGGCAGAGCGGTCAGCGAGCCTGCGCCGAAATCTTCGTTCAGCTTGGCCGAACGCTCCAGCAGGCGCGAGTGGAGGTAGAAAACGTCACCCGGATACGCTTCACGTCCGGGCGGACGACGCAGCAGCAGGGACATCTGACGATAGGACACAGCCTGCTTCGACAAGTCATCATAGATGATCAGAGCGTGGCGACCGTTGTCACGGAAGTATTCAGCCATCGCAGTTGCGGCATAAGGTGCCAGGAACTGCATCGGCGCCGGGTCGGACGCGGTTGCGGCCACAACGATCGAGTAGTCAATCGCGCCGGACTCTTCCAGTTTCTTCACCAGCTGCGCAACGGTCGAACGCTTTTGACCGATCGCAACGTAAACGCAGTACAGTTTCTTCGACTCGTCGTCGCCTGCCGCGTCGTTGTAGGTTTTCTGGTTCAGGATCGCGTCCAGAGCAACGGCGGTTTTGCCGGTCTGACGGTCACCAATGATCAGCTCACGCTGGCCACGGCCAATCGGGATCATCGCGTCAACCGATTTCAGGCCGGTTGCCATCGGCTCGTGCACCGATTTACGCGGGATGATGCCGGGGGCTTTGACGTCTGCTACGCCACGCTTGGTCGCGTTGATCGGGCCTTTGCCGTCCAGCGGGTTGCCCAGACCGTCAACAACGCGGCCCAGCAGCTCGTCACCGATCGGAACGTCCACGATCGAGTTGGTGCGCTTGACGGTGTCACCTTCTTTGATGTCACGGTCGGAACCGAAGATAACGACACCGACGTTGTCGCTTTCCAGGTTCAGCGCCATGCCCATGATGCCACCGGGGAATTCGACCATCTCACCGGCTTGCACATTGTCGAGGCCGTATACACGGGCAATCCCGTCACCGACGCTCAGCACGCGGCCGATCTCGGCCACTTCGGCTTCCTGACCAAAATTCTTGATCTGGTCCTTCAGGATTGCAGAAATCTCTGCAGCTTGGATTCCCATTTATCCGACCTCTTTCATTGCATTCTGTAGGGAGTTCAGCTTCGAACGGATCGAACTATCGATCATCTTCGAGCCCACTTTAACGACAAGACCGCCGATGAGGCTTTCATCCACGGTCGCATTGATAGTCACGGTCTTGCCCACGCGCTCGGACAGCGTCTTGGACAGTTTTTCCATTTGCGTCTTGGTCAGCGCCTTGGCCGAGGCGACATCCGCGGTCACTTCGCCACGCTCATCGGCCAGCATGTCGCGCAGAACCTTCAGCAGTTGCGGCACGACAAACAGGCGGCGCTTTTGCGCCATCAAGCCCAGCGTGTTGCGCAGGATGGGGTTCAGACCCATCTTGTCTGCGATCGCAGTGATCGCACCTTCCTGTTCAGCGCGGGAAACCAGCGGCGAGGCGATCAGGTCGCGCAGCTCTGCACTGTCGTCCAGCGCGGCTGCCAGATCATTGATGCCGGATTCCAGACCTGCAAGGTCGTTGTTCTCTTTTGCGATCTCGAAGATCGCGGTGGCATAGCGCTCGGCGATGCCTGTGGAAATCGAAGCTGGTTCGGACACGTCCACCCTTCCGATATTTTGGGCCCCGAATTCGCGTGCGGCAGCTACCCCGGGGGCGTGAAGAAACCCCGGCCAGACGGTCGGGGATCAAAATCACCGGGGATGTAGCAGAGCCGAACCAACCAAGCAATACGCTATAGTGGTAACAGATTTATCCACAAATTGTTATTTTTCATACACTTACGGCAAGTGCGACGGTTTGAACACATTGGCCCAGTTGAAAAATGTTACGAATATGCAGGTTTTTGCGATTCCTGTGACTTTTTTTCCTCAATTTTTCGCATGGAATTGCCCGGGCTTGTCAGGCGGGCTTCAGCAAGCCGTCCAGCGCCTTGATCGGTTTTTTGACCGCATCCTTGGTCACGCTGCCGCTTGGCGGGCGGATATGTTTGCTGACTTCGACCATCAGCACCCCACCCGCCATCACCGTCGGAATCCGCTGGCCGGTCTTTTCGATCAGGCTGCCGGATTTCAACCAGAATCGCCGGAACGACGGAGGCATGTACAAGGCCGAGCAATGCACTTCGGGCAGGAAGTGATGCGCCTTGAGCTGGTTTTCCAGCTGAGTTGCAGAATATGGGCGTCCGAACCCGAACGGGGTCTTGTCCGACCGTGACCACAGACCCGCTCGGTTTGGAACGATGAAGACGGCCCGGCCACCGGGGCCCAGCACGCGCCAGCATTCGTCAAGCAACTGGTTTGGCCGTTCCGACGTTTCCAGCCCATGCATCACCACAAGCTTGTCCACGTGTCCGGTCTCGATCGGCCAGAGGGTTTCTTCGGTCAGGACCGAAACATTGGGCATGCCTGCCGGCCAGGGCATCACGCCCTGCGGTCCCGGCATCAACCCGATGACCCGGCGCGCATCCGACAGGTAAGGGCGCAGCAAAGGCACCGCGAAACCGAATCCCGCCACTGTCTGGCCCTTTGCTTCAGGCCAAAGCTCGATCAGACGCCCGCGAATGGCCGCCTGCGCCGCACGCCCCAATGTGCTGCGGTAATAGAAGTTCCTCAGATCCTGTACATCAAGATGCATTGCGGACATCCGGTCAATCGGCTTAGCTGGGCGCAGTCTAGCAATGAAAGGGCAAAAGGCCATGCCTCTTGAAATCGTTACAATCCCGTGCCTGAGCGACAATTACGCCTTTCTGGCGCATGACGCGGTCACTGGCCAGACCGTCCTGATCGACGCGCCCGAGGCCGCACCGGTCCTGAAGGCGCTGGATGACCGGGGGTGGGCACTGTCACATGTGCTGTTGACCCATCATCACTGGGATCACGTGGACGGGCTGGCGGGAATATTGGCCAAACAACCGGCAAAGGTCATCGGGGCTGCCGCTGACGCAAATCGCCTGCCACCGCTGGATCAGCAGGTCAAAGAGGGCGACAGTTTCGAGATAGGCGGCGAACCGGTGCAGGTTCTGGACGTTTCCGGGCATACGGATGGCCATATCGCGTTCTACATGCCGCAGAGTTCCGCCGTGTTCACCGCCGACAGCCTGATGGCGCTGGGTTGTGGGCGCCTGTTCGAGGGCACGCCCGCGCAAATGTGGGCCTCTTTGAACAAGCTGGCCGCCCTGCCGGATGACACTTTGGTCTGTTCAGGGCACGAATATACACAATCCAACGCCAAATTCGCGATTACAGTCGATCCCGACAACCAAGCCTTGAAAGATCGCATTGCGGATATCGACCGCGCACGTGCCGCCGGAAAAGCCACTGTTCCTTCAACTCTGACCCTTGAAAAGGCCACAAACCCGTTCCTGAGGGCCGCCGATCCGGCGATTCAGGCGAAATTAAGTATGGTCGGCGCTGAACCCGTGGCCGTTTTTGCCGAAATTCGGGCTAGAAAAGACCGGTTCTAATGCCTATTTGACCCTCTTCAGGGCCACGGTCACAACAAATGTGACTGTCAAGTGAAAGAAAACCCTTGAAGCCGGGCCACGATCAACCAAACTCTAATAGTATGAGGACATGGTTGGGATGGGGATCCGGCCGCAAGCCCGCCCCCTTCTGACCCAAGACAGAGGAGCACCCGCGTGCCTTCATTCTCGAGCACATTGGAACAAGCCATCCACGCGGCCCTGGCGGCTGCGAATGAACGGCGCCATGAATTCGCAACGCTGGAGCATTTGCTGCTGGCCCTTCTGGAAGAACCCGATGCCGTGCGCGTCATGAAAGCGTGCAGTGTCGATCTGGATGAGTTGCGCAGCACTTTGGTGGAGTTCATAGACGAGGATCTTTCGAATCTGGTCACGGATATCGACGGATCCGAAGCCGTACCCACCGCAGCGTTCCAGCGCGTCATTCAGCGCGCGGCGATCCACGTTCAAAGCTCGGGCCGGACCGAAGTGACCGGCGCCAACGTGCTGGTTGCCATTTTCGCCGAACGCGAAAGCAATGCCGCCTATTTCCTGCAGGAACAGGACATGACCCGTTACGACGCGGTCAATTTCATCGCTCATGGCGTCGCCAAAGACCCTGCCTATGGCGAAAGCCGCTCGGTATCCGGTGCGGATCAGGTGGAAGAAGACGCCCAGACCACATCCGGCGAAGCCGAACAGAAAGAAAGCGCGCTGGGAAAATACTGCGTGGATCTGAACGCCAAGGCTCGAGCTGGCGATGTCGATCCGCTGATCGGACGCTCGGATGAGGTGGAACGCTGCATCCAGGTGCTGTGCCGCCGCCGCAAGAACAACCCGCTGCTGGTGGGGGATCCGGGTGTAGGCAAAACCGCCATCGCAGAAGGACTTGCGCACAAGATCGTCGGTGGCGAGGCCCCCGATGTGCTGGCCAATACCACGATCTATTCCTTGGACATGGGCGCGCTGCTGGCCGGAACCCGCTATCGCGGTGATTTCGAAGAACGTCTGAAAGCGGTTGTGACCGAACTGGAGGATCACCCGGACGCGGTGTTGTTCATCGACGAAATCCATACCGTGATCGGTGCCGGGGCAACCTCGGGCGGGGCTATGGATGCCTCGAACCTGCTGAAGCCTGCGCTTCAGGGCGGCAAACTGCGCACCATGGGCTCGACCACCTACAAAGAGTTCCGTCAGCACTTCGAAAAGGACCGTGCGCTGAGCCGCCGGTTCCAGAAGATCGACGTGAACGAGCCTTCAGTGGAAGACAGCGTAAAGATTTTGCGCGGGCTGAAGCCTTATTTCGAAAAACATCACGACATCAAATACACCGCTGATGCGATCAAGACGGCGGTCGAGCTGTCGGCGCGTTACATCAACGACCGCAAGCTGCCCGACAAGGCCATCGATGTGATCGACGAGGCCGGCGCGGCGCAGCATCTGGTCGCGGAAAGCAAGCGGCGCAAGACCATTGGTGTCAAAGAGATCGAGGCGGTTGTCGCCAAGATCGCCCGTATTCCGCCCAAGAACGTCACCAAGGATGATGCGATGGTGCTGAAAGACCTCGAAGCATCGCTGAAACGGGTGGTGTTTGGTCAGGATCTGGCCATCGAGGCGCTGTCCAGCGCGATCAAACTGGCCCGTGCCGGTCTGCGCGAACCTGAAAAACCCATCGGCAACTATCTGTTCGCCGGTCCGACTGGGGTTGGCAAGACCGAGGTGGCGAAACAGCTTGCAGATACCCTGGGTGTGGAACTGCTGCGTTTCGACATGTCGGAATACATGGAGAAACATGCCGTCAGCCGCCTGATCGGTGCCCCTCCGGGCTATGTCGGGTTTGATCAGGGTGGTTTGCTGACCGACGGTGTCGACCAGCACCCGCATTGCGTGTTGCTGCTGGACGAGATCGAAAAGGCCCACCCGGACGTGTTCAACATCCTGTTGCAGGTGATGGACCATGGCGAGTTGACCGATCACAACGGCCGCACGGTGAATTTCCGCAACGTGGTGCTGATCATGACCTCGAACGCGGGCG
The DNA here is from genome assembly GCF_059613405.1 of Ruegeria sp. BHSA118. Lineage (NCBI taxonomy): Bacteria > Pseudomonadati > Pseudomonadota > Alphaproteobacteria > Rhodobacterales > Roseobacteraceae > Ruegeria > Ruegeria sp. BHSA118. The sequence continues at coordinate 20,123 of NZ_JBXWSM010000050.1, read as the reverse complement.
CGCAGGAACAGGCCAAAGCCGCCATCGGTTTCGGCCGCGACCGTCGCGAAGGCGAAGACACGGCCGCGATCGAGCGCATGTTCACACCGGAATTCCGCAACCGTCTGGATGCCGTGATCTCCTTCGCACCGCTGCCGAAAGAGGTCATTTTGCAGGTGGTCGAGAAATTCGTCCTACAGCTTGAGGCGCAACTGCTGGATCGTGGCGTGACCATCGATCTGACCCCAAAAGCTGCTGAGTGGCTGGCCGACAAGGGCTATGACGACAAGATGGGCGCCCGCCCGCTGGGACGTGTCATTCAGGAGCACATCAAGAAACCCCTGGCCGAGGAGTTGCTTTTCGGCAAGCTGGCCAAGGGCGGTGTGGTTCGTGTCTCGGTCAAGAAGGGCGAACTGGATCTTGAAATTCTTGGGCCGGACCAACGGCGCATTTCAGGAGACAGGCCACCTCTGTTAACGGCAGACTGACCGGAAAACAGACAATTCCTTCAAAGCCCGGCGATCCCCATCGCCGGGCTTTTTCTTTGCCGACAGTATAAAATACGACGGAAAAAGACTTCTGCTGCGTGTCATCTTCAATGATGAACGCAAGACAGGGATCGACAGGTGAGCAAAATTTCAATCCTCTGGGGCGCCGCCTTTGCCCTATCCGCCGTTGCCGCGGTGGCAACTGCACAGCACAGGTTTCGCTATCACGACCAAACGACCGCAGAACCGCTGAGGTTGGTGCCCGCAACCGAAAACCCCGGGAAAAGCAGCGCCTCGGTGAAGGAAAAAGGCGGAAAAATCAAAGTGACGGGCAATGGCATCCCTGATCATCTGGTTGGCCGGTTTCCAAACCAAGGCAATCCGCACCAGATCGAACAGCAGAAGGTCAGGTTGAAATTGCCTGCAAATCCAACGGCCAAAGGTGCAATCACGCCGCTGCAAATGGGGTGGAACTTTGGCGTGTCACTCAACGGAGTTGTGTTCGACCCGCTGGCGGCCGAGTTCTGGCATGGCGACCCCAGGTCCGGGTGGTCCTACAATGCCTTGGGTGGCGCTGTTTCCTTGGGGATGGACGCCAACCATGCCCATGTACAGCCGAACGGAAAGTATCACTATCACGGTGTACCGACAGGGTTGGTCAAACTGCTGGGATGGTCACCGTCCCAGCACTCACCCCTGATCGGCTATGCCGCAGATGGTTTCCCGATATATGCCGTCACTGGCGTCGTAGGGGGCAAAGTGACCGAAATGACGTCGTCCTATCGTCTGAAACCCGGTAACCGGCCGGGTGGCGCTGCGCCAGGCGGGCGGCATGACGGCACCTTCAACGAGGACTACGTTTTTGTTCAGGGTCACGGCAACTTGGACCAATGCAACGGCGCCTTCACCGTTTCAGCAGAATACCCTTCAGGAACCTATGCGTATTTTCTGACCGAGGATTACCCGGTGGTGCCCCGGTGCTTCATGGGCACTCCGGATCAAAGCTTTCGATTTGGCAGACGGTAATCGGTTTGACCCTGTCACACGGATTACCCAGGCAAGAGGCAAGGGTCTTGCTATCTCTCCGTGAGTTTCAGTTCGATCCGGCGGTTCTGTGCCCGCGCCTCGGGCGTGTCAGCCGGATTGACCGGCTGGAACTCACCAAACCCGTTGGCCGCCAGACGATTGGGCGGTATGCCCAGCGCGTCGACCATATAGCGCACAACAGACAACGCGCGGCCCTGGCTGAGTTCCCAGTTGTCCCGGTATCGGCCCGAACCAGCCAGCGGAACGTTATCGGTATGGCCGTCGACCCGGATCACCCAGTTCAGGCCGGGCGGGATTTCAGCGGCGACGCTGCGCAGGATGTTGGCAACTTTAGCAACCTCCTGCTGCCCTTCCGCAGACAGCACGGCTGATCCGGTCGGAAACAAAACCTCGGACGAGAAGACAAAGCGGTCGCCTTCGATCCGCACGCCTTCCTGATCGCCAAGGACATCCCGAAGACGTCCGAAGAATTCCGAACGATAGCGTTGAAGGTCTTCCGCCTGCGCTGTCAGTTCCTCATTCTGACCGGCCAGTGCTTCGGCCTCGGCCTCGAGACGCAGGCGTTCGGCTTCTTCCAGCAGGCGGCGGCGGCGCTCTTCCGAAGCGGCACGGGCCAGCGCGGCATTCAGGTCCTGCCCCAAAGTCTGGATTTGAATCTCGGCGGCCTCGTTGCGCTCTTCGAAATCGTCCAGCAGGGCCTGCAAGGACCCCAACTGCCCGCGAAGGGCAGCAATCTGCTGGTTGAGCAGAGCCGCCTCACGCTGGGCCTCGGCTGAGATTTCTTTCTCTTCCGACAATGTCGATTCGGCCAGGGCCAGCAAGGCCTGCCTTTGTTCGGCAAGGGTGCGTTGTTCATCGGCATCCGCCTGCGCTTGCGTCTGTGCCTGCAAAGCGGCTTCAAGCTGGGCGCGCAATTCATCAGGGTTCACGTCGCCGAATTGTAGCTCAAGCTCGGCCCGCGCGGCTTGCGCTGCGGCCAGAAGAGTCAGCGTGTCTTCGGCCTCTTTGCGTTGTGCCTCCAACGCAAGCGTCATGGCCGTCAGTTCGGCATCCGCATCCAGAAGGCGGTTTCGCAATGCCTCGGCAGCAGCGGCTTCGGCCAGGCGGGCCGCTTCTTCATCGCTCAGTTGCTGTTCAAGGGTGGCGATTTCCGCCGCGCGATCCTTGCCGCTTTGCTCCAGATCCGCAACCAATGCCTCCAGCGCCTCGCGGCGGGCGGCTGCCAATCGGGCAGCTTCTGTCTGCGCATCGATTTCCTCGCGACTTTGTGCAAGGGCAAGGTTCAGCGCCTCTTGTTCCGTCAGCAATTGCTCGCGCTCAGTCTCAAGCGCTGCGATGTCGCCCAAAGCCTGTTCCTGCTCGGCAAGCAGCGCCGCAACCTGTGCTTCGAAATTCGTGATACGGGTCTGCGCCTGATCCAGAGCGGCGGCCTGACGGTCGCGTTCGGTGGTCAGTGAGGCGATCAGCGACTGCGCTTGCGCCAGATCGTCTTCGGCCTGCGACAGCGTCGTGTTCAACGCACCCAGCCTTGCCTGCAAGCGGCTGTTTTCACGCTCTTCCAAACCCAGCGCGCCCGCAAGCGCAGCAACCTCGTCTGCCAGTGTCGTCAGTTCGTCTTCCTGCCCCGAGATGGTCTCGCGCAAAACAAACTGTATCACCATGAAAATGGTCAGAACGAATGTCAGCACCATCAGCAGCCCGGTCATCGCGTCCACGAATCCGGGCCAGACCGAGCCCTGGAACCGTTGACCGGTGCGGCGGGACAGCGCCATGGGTTATTCCCCTTCCGGCGTGGTGCGCACCGCGCCCCGCGGCAGGGTCAGCGCCTTGACCAGCAGTTCGATATCCTTGCGGAACTCGTTCATGCTTTCCTGACGACCCGCCGAAATCTCTTCGAGGATACGCAGCAGCTGCACGTCCATCGAGCGCAGGCGCATCCGGCTTTCGGCGTCGATGCCATCACCTGCACCGTGTTCGCGCATGTGGTCAAGCAACGCATCCTGCCCCAGCGCAACACGCTCCAGAGCCGAAGTGACGCTTTCGGTATTGGCCTGGCGATTGTTCATCTCGGCAATCACATCGACCAGTTGCCCCAGTTTGGCCGAAACCTCAGCCCGCTCACTTTCCTGCGCGGCAAACAGATCCTGCAACGCATCCATCTGTTCGGACATGGCGTCCAGCACCGGCGTGAGCACGGCAATTTCCGCACCGCCTTCTTCTCCACCCGCGAAACCTACACGGGTGATCGAAGACAGCCATTCTTCGAGCTCGCGATAAAAGCGGTTCTGCCCGTGCCCGGCAAACACTTCGAGCAGACCAACAATCAGCGATCCGGCTAGACCCAGCAGAGACGACCCGAACGCGACACCCATCCCCTGCAACTGCGCCTCGAGCCCCGTCATCAGACGATTGAAGACAGCGAGCCCCTCTTCGCCTTCCTGCGGGTTCAGGCTGCGGATGGTGTCGACAATGGCTGGAACGGTTGTCGCCAGGCCAAAGAAGGTACCCAGCAGACCCAAATAGATCAGAACGTTGGTTATATAGCGCGTGATTTCCCGTTCTTCTTCGACACGCTCGGCCACGGAATCCAGAATGGACCGGGTAGAGGTAGAGCTGATCTGCGAGCGCGCGCCTCGCTCCCGCAGCAGCGAAGCCAAAGGCGCCAGCAATTGCGGTGTGCGCGCATCTTCGCGAACAACACCACCGACAAAGGCCTCGATCCAGCGCACGGACCCGATCAGTTGCGTAACCTGATAAAAACAAGCGAAGACGCCGATAAGAAATACGATCAGAATGAAACCATTCAGATACGGATTGGCATAGAAAACCGGCAATACATAAGGCAGCGCCAGAAACACGCCCAGCCCGGACAAGCCGATCGCCATCAACATCAACAGAATTTGTCGAATGGGATGCGAGAAATGGGGTCTCGCGCTCTGATGTGCCTGCGCCATGCGCGTGGTTCCCGGTATTTGCCTGCTTTGCGTCGAATCTAGCGGGATTCCGCGCGTGACGCCAAGAGTTTATGCGGTGATATCGCGCACCCGTTGCGCCAACCACTCAAGATCGTGATCACGCAGCCCGATCTCGGCCAGATGTTCAACGGTGTTGTAAAGATATTCGTCATTCGGGCCGCGCCCGCCTACCGCATGAGCGATGATCCGGGCCTGTTCCTCCAACGGCATCCCGCCGCAATACTGGACGTGGTCGGCATCGATCACATAGGTAACGGCATTGACGATTTCGTCGTTTTCCAGGTGCACATCCAGCATACGTTCAACATAGGCCGAGGAAATCAGCTCGCGCTCGCGCAGCTCGTGCAGCGTACGGTCTTCGTGACCCGCCTCGACCGCAAGGGCCAAACCGGTGCAACTTGCGTTCTCCTGTTCGTCCAGTGCCAGCACCAGGCCGGGTTTTTCTTCGGTCCCGCGATGGTGGATCGAGCTCATGCAGAAGGAACGGGAATAACCATGAAGTGTCGCGCGTTCACTGCGTGCCACCGGAAAGCCCGGATTCCACAGCAGTGATCCATATCCGAAAACCCACATCGTCATTGCACTGGTCCTTGCCTGTTTCGGCCTATAAACATCAATTCCAAGGCGGGAAAAAGGGCCTTTCGAATGCGTCTGATACGAGTGTTGATTTTTGTTACCCTGGCATGGAGCGCCTATTGGTTCGTGGCCGGGTATGGCCTGCGATCTGCGATCACTGGCTGGTTCGACCAGCAGGAGGCGCGCGGTTGGCAAGCGGATTTCGCGAATGTCGCAACGGCAGGCTATCCGACCCACCACATGACCCGTCTGAACAATCCGGCACTGGCAGATCCGGTGAACGGCACGGCGTGGAGCGCGGATTGGATCGAATTCAAAAGCCCCGCCATCTGGCCCGGTCGTCAGATATTGCGGTTCGCGGACACACCGCAACGCCTGTCATACTTTGACCAGACATCAATAATTGTGGCCGATGAATTGCTTGCCGAGCTGCAATTGCAGCCCGGCGTCTCGCTCGTGCTGGAGAAAATGGCTTTGACGGCCGGGGCCTGGTCGGTGACAGAAAACTCCACCACGCTGGCCTCGGGCGACACGCTGAGCCTGATCATGGAACAAACGCCGATTTCCCAAGCCTATGCCATCACCGCCCGCGCGGATGGGTTCACACCGGGGGAAAAACTGCGGGCCCTGATGCATTCCGCAAGTTCCTTACCGCAAAGCTTTGAAACGCTGGAACTGGATATGGTCACCACCTTCGACAAGGTCTGGAGCCGGTCCGCTCTGGAAGATGGTCGCCCGCAGCCCGTGGCCATCGATCTGCGTCTGGCCGAGATCAAATGGGGTGAGCTGCGCCTGTTCGCGACCGGCGATCTGGACGTGGACGCCCAAGGTATCCCGACCGGAGAGATTGCCGTCAAAGCCGAAAACTGGCGGGATATGATCGCAATGGCAAACGCGGCGGGTGCCCTGCCCGATCAGGCCGTAGATCCCGTCACCCGAGGGCTGAACTTTCTGGCGGGGCTGGGCGGAAACCCCAACGCGCTGGATCTGCAACTGAATTTTCGCGATGGTTTCGTGGCGCTCGGGCCATTGCCTTTAGGTCCTGCCCCGCGCCTGATCCTGCGTTAACGGCAGTACGGTCCGCTGCGATAGCGGGCCGTATCAAGGTGGAAGTGATCCTTGTGATAGCGATCGGAATTCGGCCCCAGCACGGTGCCAAACGGGCCGCACGCCCCGCGCCAGATCTTCTTGAGCTGTTTCTGAGACGGGTTCTTGCGCCACCCGTTCAGGACGGTCACCACCTCACCGTCGGCCATTTTGAAACCTGAGATATCGATCGCGCGACCCTTGCCATGTTCGGATATCCGCGCACCTTTGCGGTTGTTGCGGGTTCGGCAGGCATAATGGGCGGCGATTTGCAATTCGACCACAGGCCCGCGGCGTTTGAAGGTGGGTTTGACGGTTTTGTCGACCCACTTGTTCAACGCAATGGCGGTGCCGCAATCCATCGTCGAGGGACGGCTGAGCATTACACCCGAAACCGAGGTGATCTGCACCGCATCCTTGACACCGCAGGCTGAATTCTTGCTGCCCACGCGGCCAACAAGCTTGCCTTGAATGGCAATATCCCCGCAAACGGACCCTTTGCGCAGCTTGCGCCTTTTGAACAACACCTGCTGTTCGACCGACTCGGGTCGCAAATAAGGCATCAAGGATGTGTCCGGCCCCAGAAGTGGCAGTTCCGACGGGCGCGCCGCCGCAGCCGTGACCTGCGGCGAAACCGGACGCGAAACCGGACGCAGGTTGGCAATGTCAGAGGGGACAGGCGCGCTGACAGCCTGCTGAACAGTCAAAGGGCGCATGAGAGGCACCAAAGACTGGTCAAGGGGCGCCGCCTGAACCGGCGCGGCACCCAAAGCCACGACCCCGATCAGAAAACACCCCCAGCGCAGTCTCATGAACTTGCCTTTCCCCGCCCAAAGTCCGGTGCATCCGTATCCTGCCCGGCATCGATGATGCCGCGACGAATAGCACGGGTGCGGGTGAAGTAGTCAAATAAATGATCGCCGTCCCCGGTGCGTATGGCGCGTTGCAGGGCAAAAAGCTCTTCGGTGAACCGGCCCAGGATTTCCAGCGTCGCATCCTTGTTGGACAGGAACACATCCCGCCACATGGTCGGGTCGGACGCGGCAATCCGGGTGAAGTCCCGAAAGCCGGCGGCCGAATATTTGATGACTTCGCTGTCGGTCACCCGTCGCAGATCGTCGGCCACGCCAACCATCGTGTAGGCAATCAGGTGCGGCGCATGGGACGTTACGGCGAGGACCAGATCGTGGTGATCCGCATCCATCTCATCGACATTCGACCCCATGCCCTCCCAAAGCGCCCGAAGGCGGGCGATTGCATCCGGGTCAGTCCCTTCGACAGGCACCAGCAGGCACCAGCGATTATCGAACAATTTGGAAAAACCAGATTCCGGACCGGAATGCTCCGTCCCAGCCAAAGGATGCGCGGGAATGAAATGCACACCTTCGGGGACATGCGGCTGAACCGCCTGAATGACATGCCGTTTGACCGACCCCACGTCCGATAGGGTCGCGCCGGGCTTGAGCACGGGCGCGATGTCTTCTGCGACAGCTCCCATTGCCCCCACGGGCACGCAAAGAACGACAAGGTCAGCACCTTCGACCGCTTCGCGCGCCGTGTCACAGACGCGGTCGCACAGCCCGATTCTGCGCGCGGTGTCACGTGTCGCCTCGGACCGGGCATAGCCGGTCACTTCCCCGGCCAGGCCTCCACGCTTGATCGCCCAGAACATGGAGGAGGCAATCAGGCCCAGCCCGATCAGCGCAACCCGGTCGTAAATCTGGCTCATGCTGCACCCTCTTTGAATGCTGTAATCGCCGCAACGACGCGGCGGCAGGCTTCCTCATCGCCCACGGTGATCCGCAGGGCATTCGGCAGGTTGTAGCCTGCAACCCGGCGGACAATCAAACCCTGCGTCTTCAGATAGTCGTCACAGGCCTCGGCCTCGGTCCTGTCGGCAAAACGCGCGAGGATGAAATTGGTGCAGGACGGGTCCGAGGGCACGCCGATCTTGTCCAGCTCCTCGGCCAGCCACACCCGAAGGCGCGCATTTTCGGATTGGCAGAACGTCAGGAATTCGACGTCGCTGATCGCTGCTTCGGCTGCGGCCAGTGCTGTCAAAGACAGGTTGAAGGGCTGACGCACCCGGTTCAGTACATCGATAATCGATTGGTGCGCATACCCCCAGCCGACCCGCATCCCGCCCAGCCCGTACACTTTCGAGAATGTGCGGGTCATGATCACGTTCTCATACGCATCCACCAAAGACGCGCCGCCATCGAAACCGTCGACGAATTCGGCATAGGCGCCGTCCAAGACCATCAGGCAGGTATCGGGCAGACCCTGCGCCAGACGGTCCAGTTCGTCGTTCGAGATCATGGTCGAGGTCGGGTTACCGGGGTTGGTGACAAACACGATCCGCGTTTGGCTGGTTGCGGCGGCCAGAATGGCATCCACATCAACTTTGCGGTCGCGCTCGGCCACCATGACCGGCGTGGCACCTGCCATGCGGGCAATGATCGGGTACATGGAAAACCCGTGCTCGGTATAGATCACCTCATCCCCCGGCCCTGCATATGCCTGAGCGATGAATTGCAGCACCTCGTCGCTGCCGACACCGCAGATGATCTGCGCAGGGTCCAGCCCGTGACGTGCGCCGATGGCCGCGCGCAAACTGGCGTGGTCGGTGTTGGGGTACCGATGCAAAGTGGCCGCGCTGTCGCGCACCGCCTCTATGGCCTTGGGGCTGGGTCCAAACGGGTTCTCGTTCGAGCTCAGCTTGATCACATGTTCCACACCGGCCAAATGCGACTGGCCGCCCTGATACAGCGCGATATCCATAATGCCGGGTTGTGGGGTGATCTTGGTCATGAGAGGCTCCGTTGAATGGGCCTCTCATACCTGTCTCAAAGGGTTGAGAAAAGCGGCAATTCCCTCATGCGGCCTTGAAGCGCGCTGTTGCCGGGTCAGCGTTGTAGTAAGGCGTGAATTCTTCGGTCCGGTGCGACAGGTCATTGACACTGTCGATGATGAACTGAACCGTCTCTTCGCTCATCAGATTTGAGAAATTCAGACGCACCCAGCCGGGTTTTTTCATTTCTTCCCCGGCGGACAAGGCGGAGTGCAGCGCCTCTGACGTTGCCCGATCGATCCCCAGCAAGCGGTGGGCATAGGGTCCGGCACAGGCACAGCCGCCCCGCGCCTGAATGCCGTAGATATCGCTGAGCATCCGCGTAAACAGCTGCTGATGCACGGGCTGGCCCGCATTATCGCGTACCAGGAAGGAAAAGATCGGCAGACGGTGCGCGTTCTCGACACCAAGCAGGGTCAGGTTCGGGTTGTTCGTCCAGCCGTCCAGCGCCATTTGATTGTACTGCGCCTCACGCCGGGCGATTTCGTCCGTTCCGACGACATCCTTGATGATGAAGGCCAGCGCCGCACGAATGTCTCCGATCACGTTGGGTGTCCCTGCCTCTTCCCGGGTGGACAGATCGGCACTGTAGTCATGTCGCCACGGCGACACGAAACTGACGGTTCCGCCGCCCGGCCAGCTGGGGCAGGTCCGTTTCACGGCAGATTGGTTCACAACCAAAACGCCTGACGCGCCCGGGCCACCGGGAAACTTGTGCGGCGAAACCACGATCGCATCTTTTCGGGCATCTTCGGGCCCCATGTCCATCGGCAGGTAAGGCCCACCACCGGCATAGTCCCAAACGGCCAGGGCACCATACGCCTTGAGCATCCGCGTGACCGGATCAGGATCGGTGATAATGCCCGTTACGTTGGACGCGGCAGAAAAGGATCCGACCACCAAATCGGCATCCACATGGGCCTCCAGCGCGGCTTTCAGTGCATGCAGGTCCACGCCGCCGCCCTCGGCCTCGGGGATTTCGATGACCCGTGCCTTGCTTTCGCGCCATGGCAGAATGTTTGAGTGATGTTCATACGGACCGATCAAGACAATCGGCTGGTCAGCCTCTGCCACCCCTAGCAGGCTGACCAACCGATTGAGCCCCGCAGTGGCGCCGGACCCGGTAAAGATCACCGCGTCCTCTTCCCGAGCACCAACAATGCGGGCTATTTCCGCCCGCGCTTCGCGGCGCAGACGTGTCATGTAGGACCCACAGTAGGAAGCCTCGGTGTGACTGTTCGCGTAAAACGGCAAAACGTCCCGCGCCACAAAATCCTCGACCTGCCGCAACGCACGGCCCGAAGCGACGTAATCCGCATAGACAAGCGGCACGTTTCCAAGCAGACCCGGGATCAGAACGTTCTCGCCGATCAGCCCATCGCGCAGATTTGAATTGTGAGCGGTGGAACAGAGTTCCGCACGAAATTTGGACAGGGTCATGGCATTGGCTCCTTACTGCCATACCAATGTGATATTTCTGGCCCGAGGAAACTTCACATATCTTTGCGTGGATTTTAAAAAATTTGTGTCATATGATCAGTTATGGCATCAAAAATAGATCAAATCGATACACGCATTCTGAAAGAGCTTCAAAAGGACGCCACCCTGTCACAGCGGGAATTGGCGGATCGTGTTGGCCTGTCCCAGAATGCCTGCTGGCGGCGCTTGAAGGCCCTGAACGAAAACGGTGTGCTGATCGGATCCACGGCCCGCATCGCACGAGAGGAACTGGGGTTGAGCCTTGTGGTCTTCGTCATGCTCCGCACCCGACACCACTCTGCCCAGTGGCTTCAGGCGTTTCGGAGCCATGTTCTTACAATCCCGGAAGTCGTGGATTTTCATCGGATCGGAGGGGACTACGACTATCAGCTGAAGGTCGTAACGCAGGACATGTCGTCATATGACAAGGTCTATCAACGATTGATCGAAAAGGTCGAGCTGGACAGCGTGACCTCGTATTTCGCGATGGAAGCGATCGCCGAAGGCAGGCCCCTGCCGATCTGACCGGCACTTCATCTGTCCTCAAATCACACCAGTGGAAGCGCGGGAAACGTCGCGATGACGGCAGCGCCATGGGCAAACCATAAAAAAAGACCGCGCAAAAGCGCGGCCTTTCGGAACTCGATTGCGGCGAAGATCAGTTCTTCGCGTAGAATTCGACGACCAGGTTCGGCTCCATGACGACCGGGTAAGGCACATCGCTGAGGCCCGGTGCGCGCACGAAGGTCGCGGTCATTTTCGAGTGGTCGGCGTCGATGTAGTCAGGAACGTCACGCTCGGCCAGTGCGACGGCCTCAAGGACAACAGCCAGTTGCTTGGATTTGTCACGCACCTCGATCACGTCGCCTTCTTTGACGCGGTAGGACGGGATGTTGACACGCTTGCCGTTCACTTTGACGTGGCCGTGGTTCACGAACTGGCGCGCGGCAAAAACGGTTGCGACGAACTTGGCGCGGTAGACCACAGCGTCCAGGCGACGCTCCAGCAGGCCGATCAGGTTTTCACCGGTGTCGCCTTTCACACGCTCGGCTTCGGCGTAGATGCGGCGGAACTGCTTCTCGGTCAGGTCGCCGTAGTAGCCTTTCAGCTTCTGCTTGGCGCGCAGTTGCAGACCGAAGTCAGACAGTTTGCCCTTGCGGCGCTGGCCGTGCTGGCCGGGGCCGTATTCACGACGGTTGACCGGGGATTTCGGACGACCCCAGATGTTTTCGCCCATCCGGCGGTCGATTTTGTACTTGGCAGACGTGCGTTTGGTCACGGCTGATCTCCTTCGTTAGGTCGAGGCCGCAGTGGGCCACTATGAAGGGCGTTGTCCTCTTGAGGTCTCCCCCATGACAGGCATCCCCTTGCGGGGGCCACCAACACCAATGAAGCCGCGCTTATATCCGCAATGCTGGCGGAGTCAACACAGCATTCCGCAAAGTTCAGAAAAACGATCCGGGCAGACATCCAGCGGACCGGGCACCGCGCCGAATCCGCCAGGCGGCGGCTTGAAATCCTAGTTTGAGGTCGGGAAAGAGACTACCGTCGCGCCGCTTTTCGCGACCGGGTTCGGGATCATCGCAAGCTCGGTCACTTCGACAATCCAGAACTCTTCATCCCGCGGCGGGCAAGCGCCTTCGAACACAAGAGTCCGCGACGTATCGTTGCCATCGACAACAATACTGGCAGAGAATTTCTGCGCACCGTTGGTAAGGGTAAGGGTTCCGGTCACATCGCCCGAAATCTCGCGGACAATTGGAAAGCGGTTGGTCACCTGGCTGGAAACGCCCCCGACATTTCCGATTTTTCCGATGCTTTGCTCGGCAGTCTCACTCATGACGATTGCTTGTCCACGCCATGACCATGCTGCTCCGACCGTCATACAGGAAAGGGGCGCGTCTTCTAGCCCATCAATTTCCGTCTGACACCAGGTAATAGCTATTTGACCGTTTGTTCCGGCTCTCATCTGCCCACTCGCACTTACCAACACCCCAACACTCAATTTTTTCCTTATCAGCACAAATTCCGGCGGAAAAGAGACAGAACTGCAGCAATCCCAAGATTGTTGTTAATGTGACTCAATTTTGGCGCTGTTCGTCAGGGGCGACGGCCCATCGATGACGGTTGTGACCAGCGATAGCCGAAACCAAAACCAGAAAAAACCTGATGGCATTGAACGAACTGATGTGCAGGTATCAATTCTTCTTCATCGCCCAAAGGTGCGGAACACTGTCCCGACAACTGCAAGCGTGACGCTCAGAGCAATGGGGGAAGCGTTCCGGATTTCCGTCAGCCGCGCGCCCAAGAACGGTTTCCAGAGCAAAGGCTCTCATCAAATCATGTTGAAAGAACATGCGGGTCCTGAGCGTCAACGGGCTGAAGGGCCTTTGTTTGAGGCAATTTTCAATTGGCGCAAGAAATTCATCCACGTCACCCTCGGGGTGCCGGGATCACCGGCACCCTGCGGCCCAACGGAAGCCTGACTCTGACAGTTGTCTTTGAACCCGCCCGGGATAGTCGGATACGATTGCGTCCACGCCCAGATCGATCATCCTGCCGATATCTTCATGTTCATTGACTGTCCACACGACGACGCACAGGCCCAGCTCTTTTGCGCGCGTGACGTTTTCAGGCGTTACATCCGCAAAGTACGGGCACCAAAGCGAACCGCCAGCCTGCTTTACCAAGTTTGGAATTTCGTCGCGACGACCTCGAAAGTCCGGGCAAACGGACTTTGAGGAATCCTCGCCAACATCGTCGGCATTATCCGGAAGTTGCGTCAGGTAGGATGAAGGTATATCCGGAGCTTGCCTCTGACACTCCGCCAACAGATTCCAATCAAAACTGTGAAGCACCGCGCGCGAAGACAAACCTTTGCCGCGAACATCCCGAAGTACTCTGCGGACAAAGTTTTCCCGGTAAAGCGCATCATGGGCCAGGTCGGGATCCGACTTAAGCTCGAGCATCAGATGGGCATCACTGTATTTCGGGTCATCGACCAAATCGAGCAGATCCAACAGCATTGGAACACGAACATTGTCTATTTGCGCCTGATCCGGGAAGCGTTGGCCATAGGCGGAATGCCCGTCCAGACGCCCAATATCGAATTGTCGGATCTGTTCGTAAGTCAGCGAGGATACTTTCGGCTCTTCCCCGGTCAGAAACAGGCCATAGCAATCGCGGAAACTGGCCGAATGCAGGCGATGATTGTGCGTAATGACCGGCACATCATCGGCCGTCAGGACAACGTCAAACTCAAGAAGCGGAACGCCGATGGAAAGTGAAAAGTCGAAGCCGATCATGCTGTTTTCAGGTAACACGCCTCGTGCCCCCCGATGCCCCACGACCCGGATCAGGTTTTCCCCGCCGCGAAAGGCCTCAACCTGCTGAAACGCCATCAGCCTTCCAGCCTCTTGCCCGTCGCATGGTCAAACAGATGCATGTTCTCTGGTGCCACCGAGAACCGCATATTCGGATGGCGTCCTTCGATCGGGTGGACACCGGGAAGGCTTGCCGTGATCGCGCCTTCCGAGCCCGACAGGTGACCGTGCAGCAACGTGTTGGCCCCAAGCGGCTCAGCCATCTGAATCGCGGCTTCAAGCGGGCCATTGTCATCCAACAACAGGTGCTCTGGTCTTATGCCAAGCTTCACGGCGCAGTCCGGACCCACGGAGGGGCCGATTTCGATTTCTCCGATCTTGACCGCCCCGTTTTCGCGCCGTGCTTCGAAAATGTTCATTGCCGGGCTGCCAATGAACTGCGCGGCGAACAGCGTTTGCGGAGTTTCATAGACCTCGAGCGGCGTGCCGATCTGCTCGGCGATGCCGCCATTCATCACGATCATCCTGTCCGCCATCGTCATTGCTTCGACCTGGTCATGCGTGACGTAAAGCGCCGTGATCCCAAGTTTTTCCTGAAGTTCGCGTATTTCCAGACGCATCTGGACACGAAGCTTGGCATCGAGGTTCGAAAGTGGCTCATCAAACAGGAAAACAGCGGGCTCGCGGACAATGGCCCGACCCATCGCAACCCTCTGACGCTGACCGCCGGACAACTGCCTGGGTTTGCGATCCAGCAAAGGTTCAAGCTGCAACAGCTTTGCCGCCTGGGTTACCTTTTGATCAATCTGAGCCTTGGGCAGCCCCGCGATCTTCAGGCCATACCCCATGTTCTGACGCACGGACATATGTGGATAGAGCGCGTAGTTCTGGAACACCATGGCGATGTCGCGATCCATGGGCTCTTTGTCATTGGCGCGTTCACCGCCGATCCGGATTTCCCCGGACGTGACCGTTTCCAGCCCCGCCACCATCCGCAACAACGTGGATTTGCCGCAACCTGACGGGCCGACGATCACGATAAACTCTCCATCGGCGATATCGACATCAACGCCGTGGATCACATCCGTCGGGCCAAAGCTCTTTTTGACATTCTCTAAGGTAACTGTTGCCATTTCTTACTTCTCGCTATCGACAAGGCCACGGACAAAGAGCTTTTGCATCGACACCACCACGATGACCGGCGGGATCATCGCCAGAATGGACGTCGCCATGATCGTCGGCCAATGCGCAAAGTCGTCACCGGACGGGAACATCTGCTTGATACCCATCACGATGGTATTCATTTCAGGATCGGTCGTGATCAGCAGCGGCCAAAGGTACTGGTTCCACCCATAGATGAACAGGATCACGAACAGTGCGGCGATGTTGGTCCGGCTCATGGGGACGACGATATCGATGAAAAACCGCATCGGTCGCGCGCCGTCGACCCGGGCTGCCTCGGCAAGCTCATCGGGGATGGTCAGAAAGAACTGACGGAACAGGAAGGTTGCCGTGGCCGAGGCGATCAGGGGAAAGATCAGCCCGTAATAGCTGTTGAGCATGCCGAACCCGGCGACAACTTCGAACGTCGGAACGATGCGGACTTCGACCGGCAGCATCAGGGTCAGGAAGATCAGCCAGAAGAACGTCGTTCGTCCGGGAAAGCGGAAATAGACAATCGCGAAAGCCGACAGCAGTGAGATGATGATTTTGCCGACCGCAATTCCAATTGCCATCACCAGACTGTTGAACAGCATCGTGGCAACGGGCACATTTACCCCCGAGAACAGCGCCGCCTTGTAGTTCACCCAGAACTGATCGCCGGGCACGACAGGCATCGGTGGCGAAACGATCTCGGCCTGGGTCACGGTCGAAGCCACGAAGGCAAGCCATATCGGGAAAAATATGATCAGGACACCGAGGATCATGAGGGCATGGGACAACCAGATGCCCGCGCCGCGTTTTTCGACCATTCCGTGTTGTTGGGCCGCCATCAGTAATGCACCCTCTTTTCCACGTATTTGAACTGGATGACCGTCAACAGGCCCACGACGATCAGCAAGATGACCGATTGCGCCGAAGACGAGCCGAGGTCCTGCCCCACAAACCCGTCCGAGAATACCTTGTAGACAAGGATTGTCGTCGACTGTTGCGGCCCGCCGCCGGTGATTGTGTGGATCACGCCAAAGGTTTCGAAAAAGGCATAAACAACGTTGACCACCAGCAAGAAGAATGCCGTCGGCGACAGCAACGGCAGCACGATCGTGAAGAACCGGCGCCAGAAATGCGCGCCGTCAATCGCCGCTGCCTCGATCACGGATCTTGGAACGGATTGCAGGGCAGCGAAAAAGAACAGGAAGTTATAGCTTATGCGCCCCCAGGCAGAAGCAACGACCACCAGTCCCATGGCTTCGGTGCCGTTCAGAACGTGGTTCCAGTCATATCCGAGCTGGCCGAGATACCATGACACGACGCCGACGCGCGTGTTGAACATGAACAGCCACAAAACACCCGCAACCGCAGGGGCAACAGCGTAGGGCCAGATCAGCAAAGTCCGATAGACCCCGGACCCCTTGATCAATCGATCCGCAATGACCGCAAGAAACAAGGCAGGGATCATCGAGCACAACGTGACCAGCGTGGAAAACACCGCCGTTGTTACGAAAGAGGCGCGATAAAACTTGTCACTCAGCAGGAATTCAAAGTTGCCGAGCCCCACGAACTGGGACGACAGCCCGAACGGGTCAGGTATGAACAGCGACTGCCAGACGGCCTGACCGGCGGGGTAGAAAAAGAAAACAGCGGAAATGATGACCTGAGGGGCGATCAATGCCAATGGCAACAGCCAGCCGCGAAAGGTGACGCGTTTTTCCATCCTGAAATCCCACCGAAGAAAGAAAATGCGGGCCCTGAAAAGGCCCGCATGACGTTACGACTTATTGATTGGCGGATTCGAACCGGCGCAGCAACGCATCACCGCGTTCCTTCGCGCTGTCCATCGCTTCCTGAGCGGTCTTCTCACCGGACCAGATCGCCTCGAGCTCTTCGTCGATGATGCCCCGGATCTGGTCGAACGATCCCAGACGCAAGCCTTTCGAGTTTGCTGTCGGCTCTTTCGCGGTCATCTGGATCACTGCGACGTCGGTGCCCCGGTTTTCGTCATAAAAACCTGCGGCACGCGTAACTTCACCCGCTTCTGTGGTGATCGGAAGGTAACCGGTGTTCTGGTGCCAGGCCGCTTGTACGTCAGGTGATGACAGGAAGCTCAGGAACTCTCCGACGCCCTTGTACTCTTCGGGCTCATGACCCTCCATTACCCAAAGAGACGCGCCACCGATGATGGTGTTTTGCGGCTCACTGGTGACGGATTCCCAATAGGGCAGCGGACGCACGTCGAAATCGAACTCAGCCTCTGCCTTGATGCCGGCGTACCCGGCCGAACTTTCGGTGAACAATGCGCACTCGCCTGATCGGAAGTTCGCACCGCCTTCGTTTCTGCGACCGGTATAGATGAACTTGCCGTCCTTGGCCCAGTCACCCATCGCGGTCAGATGTGCAACCTGCACCGGACCGTTCAGCATCAGCTCGGTATCCAGACCGGCAAATCCGTTGTCACGTGAGGCAAAGGGAGCATCGTGATAGGCTGAAAGGTTTTCAAGGTGAATCCAGCTTTGCCATGCTGTCACCAACGGGCAATCCTCACCACCCGCCTTCAGCTGCTCGAGCACTTCGCCGACTTTTTCCCAAGTGGACAGATCCGTGTCCGGATCAACGCCTGCTGCTTGCATGGCATCGCGGTTAACCCACAGGACCGGCGTCGAGGAGTTGAAGGGAAGCGACAGCATCTCTCCGTCAGTGGTTGTGTAGTAGCCTTTGACGGCGCCAATATACGCGTCGGGATCAAAAGACGCGCCGCTTTCGGCCATCACTTCATAGACCGGCTTGATCGCCCCTTTGGCTGACATCATTGTCGCCGTGCCGACTTCGAACACCATCAGGATATGTGGCTGTTCTCCGGCCCGGAATGCAGCAATCCCGGCATTCAGGGTTTCCGAGTAGTTGCCCTTGTGGCTTTCGACCACGACGAACTCATCCTGACTGGCGTTGAATTCTTCAACCTGTCCTTTGACAAGTTCCCCAAGGCGACCGGTGAAGGCATGCCAGAACTGGACTTCGGTTTGCGCCATTGCCGCCAAGGGGGACAAGGCCGTGGTGATGGCAAGAGCGCCAAGCAATTTCTTTTTCATGATTCCTCCCATGCATCAGGGTTGATGCTTCGTTGAATACCGACCGCAACGCGTAAACGGCCCACATGACGATTTCACGACGTTAACGTTACAAAAATATAATTCAAGGCCTATCTACTTGGTGAAAAAATAACATAGTATTATGAAATGGCGCAGCAGATCGGGATCAGCAATGAGTCAAATTCTTAGAGTCCGGCAATTGGAGGCCCTGTTGGCCGTGACCACCAACGGGTCTGTCACGGCCGCTGCGGCTGATCTGGGCGTAACCCAGCCAGCTGTAAGCCGATTGCTGTCCGATCTTGAAAAATCGCTTGGGTTTCAGCTTTTTGACCGCCGGGAAGGCCGATTGGTCCCAACGCAGGAGGTTCGCTATCTCTTGCCCAGCGTCGAGCGCGTTCTCGAATTGATGAGACAAATCTCGGATGTCAGCCAGGATATCACGCAACGCAAAGCAGGGCACATTCGCGTCGCGTGCCTGCCGGGATTTGCCACCAGCCATTTGCCCAAAGTCGTCGCCGGTTTCCTGAAGGATCGGCCCGGCGTCACCCTGACGATCGAACCTGACAGACCTGAACGCATTCTGGAATGGATGATCGGCGAGCAGTATGATTTCGGAATCACTGACAGCTTTCACGGTCATCCGGCGGTAGAAAGCAGGAACATCGACGTTCGCACGGTGTGCGTGTTCCCAACAGGGCACGAGTTGGAAGGCCTCTCCGAAGTTGCCCCGGCGGATCTTGCAAACAGCAAAATCATCCACACCCGACGCGACAGCGACTTTTTCGGACGGCTTTCGAAAGTGTTTCAACATGCCAATGTCGAACTGAACTCGCATATCGAGGTCCGGCAGTTCACGGCGGCATGTGAATTGGCGCTGGAAGGTGTCGGTGTCTCGGTCGTAAGCGAACTGGATGCTGTCCAATACACGTCGCGGGGATTGAGTTATCGGCCGTTCAAGCCGTCTTTGACGCATACCCTCTCGTTGGTGCGTCCAATTCTGAAGCAACCGTCATTGGTGACGCTGGAATTCATCGAACAGTTTCAGGAAAGCCTGAGCCCTTTCAAGGTCGGGTAACCCCGCCTTCAACCATATTCCTGCGACACCGCAGGAACTGGTCCGACAACAAGACCAGTGTCCCGGCGGAAGGTCTTATGTGATCTGCTCATGCTTGGCGGGAACTACAGCGAAACTCCCTGCACTGCCCCCGAGGTCCGACTGATATAGGCACGGCGCCGCAACAGTTTACTGCAACGCCGTCCAACGTGGTTCTTCAGATCGCGGCCTTTCGGCTTTCATCCAGGTAAATTTCACGAAGGCGTTTGGCAATCGGACCGGGTGTACCTTCACCCAGCGTGACTCCGTCAATTTCCACCACCGGCATCACGAAGGCACTGGCCGAGGTTGTGAACGCTTCATCAGCCTCTTTGGCTTCGTCGATGGTAAACAGCCGCTCTTCAACTTCCATCTGTGCTTCGGCTGCCATGCGCAGCACGGCCTTGCGAGTGATCCCATGCAGGATGTCGTTGGACAGCGGGCGGGTCACGATCTTGCCGTTCTTGACGAAATAGGCGTTGTTGCTGGTGCCCTCGGTCACAAAGCCGTCCTCGACCAGCCATGCATCGTCGCACCCCGCTTTCTTGGCCATCATCTTGCCCATCGACGGGTAGAGCAGTTGCACGGTCTTGATGTCGCGGCGGCCCCAACGGATGTCCTCGATCGAGATGATCTTGGCACCTTTCCGTGCCGCCGGGCTGTCAGCCAGCCCGGGCTTGTTCTGCGTGAACAGAACGAGGCTTGGTTTGGTATCGGCCGAAGGGAAGACAAAATCCCGGTCACCGTCACTGCCGCGCGAAACCTGAAGATAGACCAGGCCCTCTTCGATGCCGTTCAGATCAACCAGCTTGCGGTGAATTTCCAGCAGCTCATCTTTGGTGCAGGGCTCGGCCATCTCCAGCTCGTCCAGAGACCGCTTCAGGCGCACCGCGTGGCCCTCGAAATCGATCAGCTTGCCATCCAGTACACTGGTCACTTCGTAAACCGCGTCTGCAAACAGGAAGCCACGGTCAAAGAT
>NZ_JBXWSM010000049.1:0-32052 GCF_059613405.1 Ruegeria sp. BHSA118 | reverse complement strand
CGGAAAAGGCGTGGAAAGGGTTCTTCTGGCTGTTGGCCATCGGTGTTCTGAACGCGCTTGCGGGGCTTGTTCTGTTGCTTGATCCGTTCGGCGGCGTTCTGGCACTGACCCTTGCGCTTGGCGCGGTTTTTCTGGCCGAAGGTGTGTTGCGGATCGTAATTGCCATTCGGTCGCGTCAGGAGCGGCCCATGGCGCTGATGATTGCGTCCGGCGCGATGGCCATCCTGCTTGGCGGCCTGATCCTGACCGGTATCGTCAATGGCTCGTCCCTTGTTCTGCTGGGGGTTCTTGCCGGCCTGAACCTGATTTTCGCCGGTGTGTCCCTGATGTCTTTGGGGCTGTCGCAGCGGTCCTCGGCGCATGGGGGTCCACAAGCTTAAGCGTGTCCTGGCAGACCCGGAATGGCAGGGGCATCTGATGCTCCTGCTTTTCCGTTTTCACCGGGCTGTTGCGCGATTTGCCTGTGCCTGAGTGTCTTCGTAGAGCCAGGCCATGCGATCCAGAAACCACAGCTTGCCACCCATAACCAGCAGCAACCCCAGAAGCGTCGGCCAGATTTGAAGCTGCCAAAGCCCCCAGACCAAGGGGCCGATACCGACCGCGCTGACTGCGGCCAGAACAAGAGGCATCTGGCGGTGCCTTGCAGGGATCGGCGATTTCGCGCGCGCAAGCCAGATCCGTTCCCCAAGTACACCTTTGGACATCCAGTTATCCGGATTGGCCGTTTTGCGGAAGGCGCGCGGGTTCCACCATGTCCAGAAGACAACAATTCCGATTGGAACAAGGCACCACCAGCCCAGCCAAACCCGGCTCCAGACGGCCAGAACGAACAGGGGCGGGATGCTCAGACGGCTCCAGCCGCTCCACGGGTTGGAGTGCCGGTCCCAGACGACGTCGGACATCGTCATGAGCTGTTCCAGAATGCTGCGATCGGTCATCGAACTCTCTTCTGAAGCTGGATCGCAATTATGGCCGCTTCTGCCCGTGTCGGCCAGAGCGGCAGGCAACGCGCGCCGCCCTGACCATGCGCGTCAAAGACCCGAGATATCCACATACACCCGGTAATCCGCGATCCTGTCCTCGCGAAAGTTGAACCGTGCAGCAAAGCGCACGTGGTGTGTGCTTTGGTCCTTGCGCGTGTAGTCAACGGTGCCGTCGCAGAACGCGGTATCGCCGCTGGACCAGATGCCGGTGATGGTATGTTGCATACCCTGGATCGTGGCAAAGAATTCCGCGTTCGCGGCTTGCACGGCTATGCGCCCGTCAATCTGTTCGAAATTGCCAAGCTGGAATTGCACGTCTTCGGTGACATGCTCGACAACGCCGGCTTCGTCGAGCGCGTCAACCGCTGAATAAAGGGACGCGATCCGGGGCGCGTGAGCCGCTGTGGTGGGGGCCGTGATTTGCATGTTTTGGTTTCCTTTTCTGTTTGAAAGTTATCGGTGGGTCTAAGTCTGGTTGGCCTGTGACCGTCGGTGCAGGATCGGCGGGAGTTTCAGGTGGCCGTTGGTGACGGCTAGCCCAAGGAACAGGATTGCGAGAGACCCCAGCAGCCCAAGGCCAAGAGGTTCCCGAAAGACAATTGCCCCGATTGCGATGCCGGAAAGCGTGGCAAAATAGCCGACCTGGGCGAACCCAACGCCATCCGTGCGCCGCTGTACTTCGAAGGTCAGCGCATAGCTGAGCGCAGTGATGGATCCGATGCCGAAGATTGCGCCAAGCAGGGCAGGGGGCACCGAGACGTCGCTGATTGTGGTGCCGCGTCCCAGTATTAGGGCGGAAATCAGCAACAGCTGTGACAGAAGCGTTCCGGTCGCCAGCCCCAACGGATCGCCGCCGGGCGGGTAGGCATAGCTGCGAAAGACGTTGCCGCAGGCCAGAAACAAGGGCCCCAAAAGCGACAGGGCAATCCACGCCGGCTCGACTCCCGACAGGTCAAACCCACCCATGGTGGCAAGGCTGACCCCGGCAAGGCCGATCAGAATACCAACCAGGCGGTGCAACGGCAGCATCCTGCGCGCGATCAGTGCCGTTATCGCAAAGGTAAACAGCGGTGACAGCGTGACGAGGGCGGAATAGAACCCAAGGCTCACATGCTCCAGCACCAGAAACCCGATCACAGCGGGGCCGCTGACACCGAAAACTCCGGCGCCGACATAATAGGGAATGTGCCGCGCGTTGAGCGCCACGCGCTTCTGCGACAGCAAACACAACGCCAACAGCGCGATGCTGGCCAGCAAAACCTGCCAGAACAAAGCGGTCAGAGCTGATATTCCTGCCATCGAGACGAATTTGGACAAAGTGAAACTGACCCCCACCAGGACACCGATGGCCAAGATCAGCGCGGATACAGGGGATCTTCTGACAATATCAGGCATCACGCGGCCCCCATTTCCGGCACATCGGTTAAGCGCAGAGAAGCCGGGCCGATCGGGATAATTCCGCTGGGGTTGATGTGCCGATGGCTGAGGAAGTAGTGCTGACGGATATGGGCCATGTCCACAGTGTCAGCCACGCCCGGCAACCGCATGATGTCGGCCAGATAGCGGGACAGGGCAACATAGTCGCTGATGCGTTTGTAGTCGGTCTTGAAGTGGGTCACATAGACCGGGTCAAACCGCAGAAGTGTCGGAAACAGCTTCAGGTCAACCTCTGTCAGCACGTCTCCGGCTAGGAACCGGCGTTGGCCAAGCGTTTCTTCAATCGCGTCGAGGCAGGCAAAGAGCGCCGTTACGGCCTCGCCATACGCGATCTGGCTGGTTGCAAACCCGGCGCGATAGACGCCTTCGCGGATCGGTGACTGAATTTGTTCGGCGATCCGGTCGATTTCTTCGCAAAGATGGGACGGGCGAAGATCGGGTCCCGCGGCATCGGGAAACGCCGTCTGAAGCATGCGCATGATCTCGGCCGACTCGGTGCTGACGATCCGGTCCGTCACTTTGTCCAGCAGCACAGGCACGCTGATCGGACCCGTGTAATCCGGCTTGGCGTGCTGATAGACTTCGTAAAGGAAGCGGGTGCGTTCGACACCGCTTTGGTCGTTGAACAGGGTCTGGTCGATGACCCAGCCGTTTTCCGACATGACCGGGTCTATCCATGCGATGCTGAACGCATTGCGTAAGCCTTTCAAAGTTAGAATCAGATCGACGCCATGACACCAGGGGCAGGCTTTGGACAGGTAAAGGTGGTACCGGCCGGGCGTGTTCGGAAACGGGGCGCCCGGTTGCACGCTGATGTGGCTCGTGAATGGACTTTGCAGGCGGTGAAAACGACCGTCCGAGGCGAGCGGTCTGTCACGCAGAACTCCGTTGATAAGCATCTTGGGCATGGCAGCCTCCGGCGTTAACAGGATATGCAGATAACTATTAGGCTTTCTATTTGATGATAATCGTGTGAATTTGAAACTTATAGGTGAGTAAAATTCGCCCAAAGGATCGCAAAACATGACTGAAATTGGCGCTATCCCCGTTTTTGTTGCTGTGGCGGACCATGGCGGGTTCGCAGCCGCCGCCCGGCATCTGGGTCTTACAAAATCAGCGGTCAGCAAGCGGATCGGCGTGCTGGAGGCCCATCTGGGAACGCAGCTCTTTCATCGGTCGACGCGGTCCATTTCCCTTACCGAGGCGGGCGAAATCTATCTGGCACACGCGGCGCAGGCGCTTGACGCAGCGCAGGATGCCGAAGACGCAGTTGCGGCGTTGCAGGGGCAACCGGTTGGATTACTAAGGCTCAGTACACCCATGTCCTTTGGACAACTGCATGTTGCGCCTATGGTTGCTGCATTCCTCAGGCAATATCCGGGGATCAGAATTGACCTGACGATGGATGACAAATTTGTCGATCTCGTCGAAGGGGGCATCGACGTGGCCTTACGCGCCGGAACGCTGCCGAACTCGGCCCTGATCGCACGCAAACTCGCCCCGATCCACAGCGTGATTGTCGCTGCGCCGGACTATCTTGCGCAGTCCGGAACGCCAGAAACACCTGAGGATCTTCTGGCGCATTCCTGCCTTCACTACGCCTATTCGCGCGACCCTTCGGAATGGCGCTTAGCAGGGCCCGCGGGTGACATGCGCGTTCAGACATCTGGTGTTCTGCGCGTGAACAACAGTGAAGCCCTGTGCACCGTGCTGCTTGACGGTCTTGGTATCGGTCGCCTGCCGACCTTTATTGCTGGAGCCCACTTGACCAGTGGCCGTCTGGTCAGGGTGCTGCCCGAATATCGCCTGCCTGAACAGGCGCTGTACGCAGTCTTCCCTGAACGAAAGCACATGCCAGCGAAAGTTCGCGCGTTTTTGGATTTCGTCGTGGAACGCATCGGGCACGACGCACCCTATTGGGATTTGGATGCAGGTCCGCTTTAGGGACAAGGGCCGATGATACTCTAAAATTAAACCTGGACCGACCAAGAACACCCAAAGTGCGGGGCAGTCCGGCAATGTCTTCTTCGGGGAATGCTGTAGTGCAGAGTCGGACATTCTTGAACGGCTGGATTGGACCGTCTCATCGAAGCGAGACTTTTCTGGTCGCTGCACGCTGCGCTTGCACTAAAGCGCGGAGTGAGCCCAGTTCGACCGATGCTGCAATGCGCAGGAATGTCTGGTCACAGATTTTGCAAGGACGATATTGATTGAGCGTTTTGCATGGTTGGATCTAAGGCAGCCCTGGAGTTGTTTGTTCTCGGACATTGCAGAACTAAAAACCATCAATAGAAAGCACAGCGACTCCGACGAAATCGGGGGAAACACAGTCCCACGCGGTACAAGCGAAAGGCTTCAATCATTGATTGTCTCTGACAAAAAAAGCCCCCAGACTTGAGGGCGAGTTTAGGGGGAGGCGCGATTGTTAGGAATGCATTATTGTGGATTTACAATCAAAGTGCCTGACTTCATGGCGTCGATCAGATTGTTGACTTCATCCACAACGTCCACCGGGATATCTGAATGGAACGACCCGATCCGCATGGCCAATTCATTGCCCATATCCGCCCGGTAGAGTGCACCTTCCAGTTTTCCAGCAGCTGCCAGTTCCAGGTAGGACCGCATGTTGCCTCGGACATCCAAGATTGCGGACTGTAGGATTTCCGGCCATTCGTTGATCGCATCACGATAGATGCCGATGCCATCGACGCCTTCTTCCTGAACGGCCTGCATGGAGCCCAGCGTCGCGCTGTCCATTGTCGGCCAGACGACATCGGCGCCTTGGGAAATTTGGTTCAACGCAGCTTCTTTGCCCTTGGCGATGTCATCCCAGTCACCGGTCCAGGTAACCAGAACTCTGACGTCCGGATTGGCCGCTTTGGCGCCCGCTTCATAGCCAGCAACCGTGTCGGTCGTGAACTTGAACTGCTGCGCCGCGATGATGCCGATGGTGCCTGTGTCTGACATGGAGCCTGCAACGTAGCCCATCAGATAAGCGATTTGGCTGAAATAGAAATCCGCGTTGGCAATGTTGTCTTTGGTGCCCAGTCCGTTGTTCACCATGAACATGGTTTCCGGGAAGCGTGCAGCGACACGTTCCACGGCGTCCTGGAATTCTCCGCCGTGACCGATCACAAGGTCATACCCCCGGCGTGCGTAGTCGCTCAGGACTTCGATTTGTTCGGGCTGATGCACGCTTTCGGAAAAAGCGGCTTCAAAGCCGAGCGCTTCACCTGCCTTGGTGAGACCTTCGAATCCGGCTTGGTTCCAGCCATTGTCAGAAATCGATCCGGGCATAACGATCGCGGCGCGTTCGATCCCGTCAGCAGTCGCAGACCCTGCCAACATCAGTGCCGCAAGCCCCGCCAATAGTTTGGACTTCAATTGCATTGTTGTTCTCCCATACTGGATATGTGTTGTCAGGGTGACGGGAGTATCGCGACGTGAAAAACGATGGTTTCTCACGTCACGGCTGAGATTTATCGATGCTCTCGGTCGTAAGGCAGTCCGACGCTTGCAGGTGCGCTGGCTTTGGCTCCGAGGACCACGAGTGCGATAAGCGATGCCAGGTAAGGCAAGATCAGGAAGAGCTGATAGGGAATCTCTGGCGAGGTGAATTGCAGTTTGAATTGCACCGCATCACAGAAGCCGAAGAAAAGCGCCGCGCAGATCGCGCCGATGGGCGACCAACGTCCCAGGATGATTGCCGCAAGCGCAATGAAGCCTTTGCCCGCGCTCATGCCCTCCGCAAACACATAGACTTGCGACAAGACCAGATGCACTCCGGCAAGCGCCGCGAGGGCTCCACTAGCTGCAATCGCGAGATATTGCATGCGAAAGACAGGAACCCCGGCCAAGTCCGCGGCCTTCGGGTTTTCGCCAACGGCGCGCAGGTCCAGACCCTTGTGGGATTTCATCAGCCAGAACCAGGCTGCTATTGCCAACCCGATCAATAGGTAGAACAGCGGATCCTGGGAAAACAAGGACGGGCCAACGACGGGAAGATCTGACAAGAAGGGAAAATAGATCTGCGAGAATCCGTTTACTCGCGCCCCTCCGGCCTGAGCACCAAATATCTGACGGGACAGAAATGCTGTGAGTCCGGCCAGCAGCAGGTTGAGCGCGATACCACCAACCAGCTGGTTGATGCGCAGCCGGATCGACATATACCCAAGCAGCAGGCCAGAGATCAGGCCGCAAATTATCCCGCATCCGAGCCCGATCACGGCGGAGCCCGTTGCGAAAGAACCAGCAGCAGCGCCAAGCGCTCCGGCTAGGATCTGACCTTCGAGGCCGATGTTGTACAGCCCGCCACGTTCCG
Source organism: Ruegeria sp. BHSA118 (assembly GCF_059613405.1). Lineage (NCBI taxonomy): Bacteria > Pseudomonadati > Pseudomonadota > Alphaproteobacteria > Rhodobacterales > Roseobacteraceae > Ruegeria > Ruegeria sp. BHSA118. The sequence goes on along the minus strand of NZ_JBXWSM010000049.1, from coordinate 25,311 downwards.
CGATCACCCCGCCAAGGGCAGCAAAAGCAATTGGTGTACCCAATCGGGCGGTTCCGGCAAGGACGTCGCCCAGTAAAACAAGATCAATCATAGCTTATGCCTCTTTCTTCCGGCGTTGTGTTTGACTGCGCAGCCCCAGGTTTTTGTCAGGAGTTTCCGAATGGATTTTGACGTGGTTCGCGGTGTCACGAGAGCGGCAGCGACAAAAACTACGACGAGCCCCTCGACCACTTCGATGACGGAACTGTCGACCCCGACGGCACGTTGCATCGTTCCCGCGCCGGCAGAAAGCCCGGCAAGGAACAGCGCGGTCAAAGGCGCGACAATTGGGTTAAGAGCCGCAAGGAAGGCGACGACAATTCCGTCATAGCCGTAGCCATCGCTAAACAGGTGGAACAGGCGGTACTTCAACCCGATCACCTCGATTGCGCCGGCCATGCCTGCAAGGCTGCCGCCAATCAACATGGCGCGGATGACGGTCTTTTTCTGGTCCACTCCGGCATAGGCCGCAGCGCGGGCATTGCGCCCGACAAGGTCCAGTTGGAAGCCCGATGGCGTGAAGCGCAGCCAGAAATACAAGATAACCGCCATGGCCAGCCCGAATACAAAGCCCACATGGGTATCAGATCGCGGCATCAGAATAGGCAGGCGATAGGCTTCTGAGACTTCCTCGGAATAAGGATATGGCGCGCCTTCGGCCAATAGCGGCCCAGCCACGGCGTAGCTGACGATGTGGATCGCAATGAAGTTCATCAGCAGCGTGACAATGACCTCATTCGTGCCCCGATAGGCTTTGAGATACGCAGGAATTGCCGCCCAAAACGCCCCACCGGCGGCGGCGGCGATAAATATCAGTGGCACGCCCAATAGACCGGGCAGATTGGGGATCGCCAAAGCGAAGACGGCGCCGAACAACCCACCAATATAAATCTGCCCCTCGCCACCAATATTGAACACACCGGCGCGCATCGGAATGATCACGGCCAGCCCGGCCAGAAGCATCGGCGAGGCTTTGACCAAAGTATTGGAGAAGCCCCAGTAATTCAGGAAAGATTCCAGAAACAGAACCTTATAGGCTTCAAACGGGTTGTGCCCGTCCAGCAGGATCAGCACGCCGCCAACGCTCAGCGCTGAAAGCAAAGCAATCGCAATCCGGCGTTGCATGGTAAATCTGTTCATTGTACCTCCTCCGGCGCTGCGGTCATCAAGAGCCCAATGTCTTGAAGAGTTGTGTTTTCTGGATCGACAACACCCGTGATCCGACCAAAAGCCATCACGGCGACGCGGTCAGAGATGTCGAGCACATGCTCAAGTTCAGTGGAGATATAGAGAACGCCCACGCCGCTTTGGGCGACAGCACGGATCTGGTTCTGAACAAATTCCGTTGCGCCGACATCAAGCCCTTTTGTCGGCTGTACGACGACCAAGAGATTGCGCGCCCGGGCCACTTCACGGGCCAGAACGATTTTTTGCTGGTTGCCGCCGGACAAAGCTGAGGCGTTCAATTTCGGGTCTGGGGGCCTAATGTCAAAGGCCGCGACCACGTCGCACGTGATCTCGTGCATCGCGCGCCGGGAAATCAGACCGCCAGCCATGAACCTGTCTTCGCCAATGGATCGAAAAGCCATATTTTCTTCGACACTGAGCGACAGGACCAAGCCTTCGGCATGGCGGTCCTCGGGCACAAAGCCTATCCCATCTGCAATGCGCGAAGCGATGGAGGCGCTTGATATCTCCGTGTCATTAAGGTGGATGGCGCCGCTGGTTTGTCTTTTGAGGCCGGTGATCACCTCGCTCAACTCCGTCTGGCCATTGCCGTCGATCCCGGCGATTCCGAGAATTTCGCCAGCCTTCACGGAGAGGGTCAGATCCTGCAGGATTTCCGCGCCGCCTGGATCGATCAGGCAGACATCAGAGACAACCAGAGCGTCCGGTGCTGAGCTGATGTCGTTGCGCGCCTTTTTGGCCTTGGGCGTCTCGACCGTTTCGCCGGTCGACTTTTCTCCCATCATAAGCGCTGACATCTGGGCCATCGGCGTGGTCGCAACCGGAAGGACTCCCTCGACACGCCCATGGCGCATTATCATGACGCGATCGGCAATTTCGCGGATTTCATCGAGCTTGTGGCTGATGAAAAAGACGAGGCAGCCGTTGGCGACCAGCTTGCGCACCCCTTTGAGAAACGGCGCAACTTCGGTCGGGGCAAGAACGCTGGTGGGTTCATCCAGGATCAGGATCGATACATCGCGAAACAGCGCCTTAAGGATCTCCACCCTTTGCTTCATGCCCACAGGCATTTCCGTGACGCGGATGTCGAAATCGACGTTAAAGTCAAAGTCGCTGCAAAGCTGCCGAATGCGCGCCCGCGCTTCGGCACCCCTCTTTGTGCTGGGCAAGCCGATCAGAATGTTCTCTTCGGCGTTCATCGCGCCGACCAGGCTGAAATGCTGGTGGATCATGCCAATCCCATGCTCAATAGCTTTTGCTGGGCTGGTCACCGAAACAGGTGTTCCGCCCAGTTTGATTTCGCCGTTGTCGGGCTGATACAGACCGATCAAAACGCTTGCGAACGTGGTTTTCCCCGCTCCGTTCTCGCCCAAAATCGCAATGCACTCGCCCTTCGAGGCCAGCAGGTTGACATCGTGCAATGCACGAACGGCGCCAAACGACTTGTCGATGCCGGTGACTTTCAAAAATGGATCCAAGACAACCTCCCAACTTTCACGCAAATTCAAGAGAGAATGTCCTATCTTCTCAAATTAGATGTTTTCACCTCATAGCTGAGAAATTCGTCCACATGAGAACTGGCAATCGGGTTAGAGTGGAACGACGAAATAGCATCGCATCAGGAGAGCAAAGCCGCGCGTCATGGCGAAGATACCGTCGTTGAAAAGCATTCAGGCCTTCGAAGCAGCCTGCCGGCATCTGAGTTTCAAGGATGCCGCCGATGAATTATGCGTCACTCCGACTGCCATTTCCCATCAGATCAAATCGCTGGAGGATCAACTTGGGGTACCCCTGTTCCACCGGCTGACCCGCGCCTTGAAATTGACGGAGGATGGGGCCAATTACGCGCCCCACATTATTGAGGCCTTCAAGAACATCGAAGCCGCCTCTCTCGCGCTGGAGGAAGACGACCTTGCGGGCACATTGACAATCTCAACCACCGGGTCCTTTGCCGCCAACTGGCTGAGCCCGCGGCTGCGAGGCTTTTACGAGAAATACCCGGAGATTTCGGTAAAGGTTCTGTCAAGCGATCAACTGGTGGATTTCAAATCCAGTGATGTGGATGTGGCCATTCGGTATGGCTTTGGCGATTATCCTGACAGCAATGTGGCTTGGGTCTTGAATGACTGGGTGGCCCCTGTCTGCAGCGTGGAAAAGGCGAAGTCATTGAGTTCCCCCGAAGAGCTTCTGAAGTCTCGTCTGATCGAATACCAATGGAGCGGGTTTTCCGATGCGGATCCGAGTTGGGAGCGCTGGATGGACGCGGCTGGCTTGCAGACTGGTGATGTCGAGCCCTATGTCACTTATTCCGAGGAACACATCTGCCTGCTGACGGCAAGCGATGGTCATGGTGTGGCCCTGGTCAGCCTTTTGGCCGCCGCGCGTTTTCTGGAACGTAATATGCTGGTCGCCCCCTTTGATACGGCATTGAAGAACAAGAGCTATTTTCTCGTTTGCCCGGAAACTTACGCCAATCGTGCACGCGTTCGTGCGTTCCGGGAATGGCTATTGGACCAAGCAGATGAGTTTCGTGACAGCGCCGTCGGTCAAAGGTTTTTTGAAGATTAGCGCGTCCGCAACGATCTAATCCGTCGCTTGAATTTTTGTCATTTCTAAATTGCCGAGAAGCATGCGTTTCTGAACCCCTAACCAGGAGTTCTTGCACATGCAAAGTTTTGACCCTTCCCGACCCCATGGTTTCAATCAAACTCTGGACAGCACGGTCTCTGCCGACGGCGTCCCGGTCATTGCACAACGGTATACAGTGCCAGCACGTTGCGGTGTCGCGGTGCGTTTGACAGCCGGGCAGACTTTGACCATCACCAATCCGACCGGCCGGCAAGTCTGCGATTTCTGGGCGTTCAATGCGGCAGAGCTGCATGAATTTATTTCAATGCCGCATGTGCACACGGATCTTCTGTCTGTTTTCCCAAAGGTCGGTGACAGGTTGGTCAGCAATCTGCGCAATCCTCTTTTGACGCTGACCCAAGACACATCGCCGGGTGTGCATGACACAACGATCGCCGCTTGCGATGCCAACCGGTACAAGCAATTGGGCGTCACTGATTACCACGACAATTGCGCCGACAACTTGAGGCAGGCCTTGCTTGCTATCGGGAAAAAAGCACCGCATGTGCCAGCGCCCTTCAATCTGTGGATGAACGTCCCAGTTCACCCTGATGGCAGCCTTGCCTGGGCTGCGCCAGTGTCAAAGCCGGGGGACAGCATGACCTTCAAAGCTGAGATGCCAGTCTACGCCGTGATGTCGGCCTGCCCGCAGGATGTCACTCCAGTAAACGGGGACGAAGGCAAGCCGAGCGCGCTGGAATTTGTTGTTCATGACGGCTGATGGCGGCGACATATTTTCCGCCCGCTGGATCATCGAAGATGCCTTTCACAGTCACAACGACTACGCGCTTTATGTTCTAGACGGCAGAATAGCTGGCTTGGCGCCTCTGGCCGAATTAAAGTCACGTTATCCCAGCGCAAGGGTGCACTCGGACACAAACACTGCGATCCTGCCCGGGTTTGTGAATGCGCATCACCATTGCTATGGGGTGAACCTGATCAACCAAGGGATACGGGATGACCTGTTAGAGCCTTGGATTTTCGCCTCCGCTGGCGCAGCTGACGTTGCGCCGCGCCTCGCCACCGAATACGCGGCAATGCGCTTGCTGAAGAATGGGGTAACGGCTGTTGTGGATGCCTGCACCGCGGGTCACACAGCGGCCTTTGCCGAAGCGAAGATAAGGGACAAAATCGCCGTATATAATGGGCTTGGCCTGTCCTGTGCCATCGCGCCAGGCGAGAGATGGCACAACCAGCTTGTGCATCCATACGGGCAAAGCCAGTCGTTTCTGACCACCTTGCCCGTGGTTCTGCGATGCAAACTGCAGCGCCAGCACGTTGCGCGCGCACGTATTGAACCGCAAAGCTTTGTGCGGCTTCTGTCCCGGATGCATGGCAAATACGCGGCTTCTGAATGCGCTGATGTGTGGTTTGGCCCCACGGCACCGCATTGGACGGGCCAAGAGACCCTGCGCGACATCGCCAGGGAGGTTCGCGAAAGCGGCCAGCGCATTCACACCCATGCCGAGGAATCTCGGCTGCAGCACCTGTCGGCTACAGCCAGGAGTTTTCAGGGTGCCGTCGCAGAATTGGGTAAAGCTGGCCTGCTTTCTGACGGCTTATCCTTGGCGCATATGGTCTGGGCGGACGAAAAAGATCTGGCGCAAGTGGCCGAGGCGCGCGCGCATATCGTGTGCAATCCCAGTTCCAACTTGCGGCTGCGGTCCGGCATTGCACCCGCGCCATTGATGAAGCGGATGGGCATTGACCTCGCACTGGGGATGGATGGGACCAGCCTGGCAGGTGATGACGATATGTTCGCCGAAATGCGTTTGGCGCAAAGCCTTTATTGGTCAAGTGATCGGGCAAACCTAAGCCTGACCGCGAAGGATGTTTTCGACATGGCCACTATGGGTGGCGCGCGTTTGATGGGTATGGATCACAGCATCGGAAGCCTGTCCGCCGGCAAACTCGCCAACTTTTTAATCCTGCGCCTGGACCGTCTTGAAGGGCCCTGGTTGGACCCCGGCATTGATCCGGTTGAGCTGTTGGTCAGCTCGGCAAAATCCACGGATATCCAGAGCGTCTTCACCGGCGGACAGCTGGCCGTTTCGCACGGCGAAGCCATCAAGTGCGACGAAAAGAAAATTCTTCAAAACATCACCGACGGCATGCAGCGCGCCGCGGATCAAAGGTTGAGCGCCAGTGAATATGCCGCCGTCAAATCCGCATTGCAGCGCTGGTATGACGATTGGCTGACGAAAAACGCCCCGCAATAGTGACAGAGGAGCAAGACCATGCAGAAGAAAATTATCTGGCCGAACGGCGCGCGATGCGCCTGTGCGATCACCTTTGATATCGATGCGGACAGCCTGATCCATATCGCAAAGCCGGTCGACGGGCATGATCGCCTCTATCCGATCTCCATGGGGCGCTACGGGCCGACGGTTGCCATCCCTCGGATTCTGGAAACCTACAAACGTCTCGGGCTGAAACAGTCCTTCTTCGCCCCCGGATGGGTCGTGGAGCAATATCCAGATGCTATGCAAGCCATCCTGAAAGATGGTCATGAAATCGGCCATCATGGCTATTTGCACGAAGACCCGACAAACCATAGCGCGTCTGAACAAGCCTATTGGTTTGAACGCGCGCTGGAGTCGCATAAGCGGGTTCTGGGCAATGTGCCAAAAGGCTATCGCGCGCCGGTTTACAATGTGACGCAAGCCGTCATCGACTTGCTGAACAAGCATGAATTCGACTATGACAGTTCGCTGATGGCGGATGATGTGCCATATCTCATGCGATCCGGCGGGCGGACTTTGGTCGAACTTCCGTCGCATTGGGGGACCGACGATTGGCCGCAATTCGCCCATTTTGAGGAGATTGGCTACATGATGCCCGTCGCCGGGCCACGCGCCGGGCTGACCCCATTTTGGGAGGAATTCGAAGCCCAATACGAAGAAGGTGGCTTCTGGATCGGTATTTGGCATCCCTTCCTGACCGGGCGTTTGGCGCGGTGGCGGCAGGTGGAAGACTGGATGGAAACCATCTTGAACAGGGGTGACGTCTGGTTCGCCACTCTCGGAGAGATCGCGCAGCACGTGCGCACGCAATATGAGGCAGACCGGCAAAGCGTACGGGTTGAAGAACTGCCTTATTATAAGGCTCCGGCCCTGACGACATGAATATCCTTCAACGGGCGCGCGACTTCGTGGCTTCGCTCGACGCGCAGCGCGAGGTATTCCTTAGCGTTGCGCCAGATAGACTGTTGGATGATGCCCGATCCGCCTCCGCGCGGCAGGCCGCAGGGAGCCTGCTTGGCCCGTTGGACGGCCAGTTTCTTGCGGTGAAGGCCAATATCGACGTGCAAGCGCTCCGAAGCCATGCGGGATCTTTGGCCATCGATCCTCAACCAGCAGACAATGACGCCCCGATCGTGGCCAAGCTACGTTCTGCGGGCGCGATCATTCTGGGTCATGTGAACATGTCGGAGTTCGCCTTCTCCGGGCTCGGAGTTAATCCGCATTTCGGCACCCCTCTAAATGCGTTGGATAGCACACTGGTGCCCGGAGGGTCCTCGAGCGGATCGGCGTCAGCCGTTGCCTTGGGCTTGGCCGACATCGCATTGGGCACAGATACCTCCGGCTCCGTGCGCATTCCGGCCGCCTGTCAGGGCCTGGTGGGGTTTCGCCCAACTATGGGCCGTTATGAAAGCGCCAGGATTTTACCACTGGCGCCTTCTCTGGATACGCCAGGCTCACTCGCTTTTAACGTCAGTCAGATTTGCGCTGTAGATCGCGTTTTGTCGGATTGCAAAGAAACCGGGGACGCCTGCCGTCATATTCTGTGCCTGAGGGAAGACGCCCTGGTGGGATTTACCCCGGAAATCAGGGCTATGTACGAACAGGCCCAGCAGCATTTGTCCGATCATGGCATCGAATTGGAAAGGGTTGATATCCGTAGTTTCACTCGTGTCACGGAGATCTTCCAAACCTATGGAACGCTGGTGAGTGCCGAAGCCTTTCGTATTCTGCCAAGCTTGGTCGGAGACCAGCAGGCCAGACTGGACCCAAATGTGCAGGATCGCCTTGCTCAGGCGGCTTCAATCCTTGGCACAGATCTGCAGGCATTGCTGGAAATCCGGCGGGCATTCATCTCAGACTTTGGCAGGGAACTGGCAGGGAAGATGCTGCTTTACCCGACATTGCCGTCGTACCCGCCGTCTGTTCAAGCCGTGACCCGCGATAAAGGGGTCTTTGCACGGGAAAACGCCCGTATCCTGTCGGTATCGATGAAAGCCGCTTTCCTCAATGCCCCAACAATTTCCATTCCATTTGGAGAACGGAGACCGGGGGTCAGCCTATCCTTGAGCGGCGGCGCAAACAGGGACGCGGATATACTTGCGACGTCGTCTCATCTGGAGAAGATTTTTTCAGCGATTAGAGATGGCTGAGGTCAGCTCACTCTATTCAGAATTCTCTTCATTTGTACCTGTGCGTCTCTGGCTTCACCTTTGAATGGTTCATTGCAAACTGACTAGGTGACAAGATGACCACAATCCTGAGAATTGACGCCAGCGTACGCCGCACCGACAACCCCGTTTCGGCCTATAACTCCATTTCCCGCGCTTTGGCGGACAGTTTCGTGGAAGAATGGAAAACGGTTGATCCGGACGTCGAAATTATTGTGCGTGACGTCGGAATGACCCCGCCGGACTTCATTTCCAACGATTGGATCGCGTCCGTCTTTACACCGGATGAAGAACGCACTCCTGAACAGAGCGCTTTGGTCAGCTTGTCTGATACGCTGATTGACGAGCTCGACCGCTCCGACATCCTTCTGATTTCGACGCCCATGTACAACTATGGCATGCCCGCAGCCCTGAAGGCTTGGTTTGATCAGATCATCCGGATCAATAAGACATTTACGTTTGATTTGGCGCGCGGCGACTTCCCTCTGGAACCGATCATGTCCGGAAAAACACTGGTGCTGCTGACATCGGCTGGCGAATTCGGCTTTGAGAACGGTGGGATTCGCAATGACTCGGGCCACCTTTCTGCGCATATCGGCACCTTGCGCAAGTACCTAGGCGCAGAACGCATGTTCGAAGCTGCGGCCGAGTATCAGGAATTCGCGGATGAGCGTCACAAAGCTTCGGTTGCCTCAGCTCAGGCCCAGGCACGTCATATTGCGCGTGAGCTTGCCTAACCGTTGGCGGTCCGGCAACTGGAGATGTCTATGGCCGCGACCACAATTCCCGGGGACGCGTCACCGGAGCGTTGCTTGCTTGACTGATCGAAAAACCTGACGCGCATTACTCTTTGTGCGGACCAGTCAGTTTCATGGGCGACGTGCAGGCTGACCTGGAAAGCCAAGGCGTTCCCGCCGAGCAAATCCACACCGAATGCTTCGGTTCCGCCATGTGATCTCTATAGACAAAGATCCGCAATCAGAAATTAGAACGAGAGGAGTAACAATATGCGCGAGTCATATGATGTGATCGTTATTGGTGGGGGCAATGCAGGGTTCGGTGTTTCCTCCGTGGCACATAGAGCCGGAAAGTCCATTGCCTTTATCGAAGCACGCGATTTCGGCGGGACCTGTCCCAATCGCGGCTGCACGCCAAAAAAGGTTTTGGTGGCGGCCGCCCATGCAATGCACGAGATCGAACAAGCCCCCATCCATGGGATCGAAGTCAGCAAGCCAAAGCTCAATTGGGCGAAACTGATCGACCGAGAGAAAGACCTGATTGGTTTCATCCCTGAAGCCATGCAGGGGCTGGCCGAAAAACGCGGGGATGTCTTTCGAGGCACTGCGCGTTTTGTCGGGCCGAACGAGGTTGAGGTCGACGGTCAGATTATACATGGCAAGGACATCGTTATCGCAACAGGATCGAAGCCAAGGCCTCTGCCTATTCCCGGCAGCGAGCACATGATCACGTCCGATGAGGTTCTGTCCGATGCGACATTGCCGAAAGAAGTTGTCTTCATTGGCGGCGGCGTCATTGCCATGGAGTTCGGTCACGTCTTCGCACGAGCCGGTGTGCGGGTGATAATCCTTGAAGCGTTGCCACAGTTGCTGCCACGTTTGGACAGCGACGCCGTCTCGGCTCTGCAAGCGGAAACCGAACGGCTGGGCGTAGCGGTCAAAACCGGAGTATCGGTGACGGCAATCGAGAAGACTGCCGACGGGTTGCGAGTTGAATTCGAACATGACGGCAGAAATCAAAGTCTTTTGGCCGAGCGGGTCGTCAACGGCGCAGGCCGCGTCGCCAATATCGACGGGCTTAACCTCGATGCCGCCGGTGTCGAGCATGACGGACTTCGTATTCTGATCGACGATACGATGCGGTCCACCTCCAACTCTTCAGTCTGGGTTGCAGGCGATGCTGTCACCAGCTCCGCTCAACTTTCCCCCATCGCAACGTATGAGGGTCAGATTGTCGGCCACAACATCGTGCATGGACCAACTAAAAGGCCGGATTACAGCGTGATCCCCAGCGCCGTCTACACCGTTCCAGCGCTCAGCACCGTGGGCCTGACTGAAGCCGAAGCGCGGGAAAAGGGTCTCGATGTCTCAGTTACGGTTTCTGATATGTCCGGGTGGTTTTCCACCAAGACCTACGCGGAAACGGCAGCCTGGTCCAAGGTTTTGGTCGACAAGAGTACCGATCAAGTCTTGGGTGCACATATTCTGGGCCATCACGGTGACGAACTGATTCATCTCTTTGCGATGGCCATGCGTCACGGCATCTCTGCCAGCGATCTCAAGTCCTCGCTATATGCGTTTCCGACCTTCGCTGCGGATATGAAATCCTTGATTTAGAGCAGCTTGATACAAGCTGATCCTTCCCAAAGGAGAGCCGCCACCAACGGTAAAGTCTGTCTGATTACAGGTGTCGGTGACGGAACCGGAGCATCGGTTGCCCGCCGGTTTGCACGGGACGGATAACCGTATTGCCTTGCTGGCCCAGAACGCGGTTAAATCGATGTCATCCGCCATGAACGCCCGCGCGTCGAGTACCTGAGACCTGAAGGTATTGGGAACTCTCAATTGTGCGCCTTGCACAAGACGTAACGCGCGGCCCGCGCGGGCCTTCAGCGCAAAAGTCTCTGCCATTAGAACAGCAAAGCGCCGGTTGTTGGCAAGAGGACCGCATATACGCTTGTGGACGCGGTGATGATTAGGCGATTGCGTTTCGGCCCGCCAAAGCAAACATTCGAGACCTCTTCTGGGACGAAAATCTTGCCCAGCAGCGTGCCATCCGGGTGGTAACAATGAACGCCGTCCTTTGCGCTCGTCCAGATACGGCCTTGGGTATCGAGCCGAAATCCGTCAAAGACGCCTTCTTCGCATTCAGCAAAGACATCCCCGCCTGAGAGCTTGCCGTCTGCACTAACGGAGAACGCGCGGATATGATGCTCTCCGCTTGCGTAACGCGTGCCGCCACTGTCAGCAATATACAGCGTTTGCTCGTCCAGCGAAAATGCAAGTCCATTCGGACAGGCGAAGTCAGTAGTCACTTGTGTGACATCGCCGGTGGCTGGATCGAGACGATAGACATGTTCACCGTCAAGCTCTGGGTCAGCCTGAAACCCTTCGTAGTCAGACTCGATCCCGTAGGCCGGGTCACTGAACCAGATCGTGTCATCTGATCGCACCACAACATCGTTGGGGCTGTTGAACCGCCTTCCCTCGAAGTGACTGGCCAGAGTCGTAACCGACCCATCATGCTCAATCCGGGTGACACTGCGCGTCCCATGCTCGCAAGCCACGATCCGCCCTTGCCGGTCGAGCGTTGAGCCATTCGTGTAGCATCCGAGGCCTGAGCGGATGTCTCCGACTGCTCCGGTCAGTTCGTCCCAGCGGAGCCGTCGATCATTGGGAATGTCGCTCCAGATCAGGCATCTGAACGTCGGAGAATACACCGGTCCTTCTGTCCATTTACCGCCTGTCCAGATTTGCTCGATCGGCTCATCCAGTTTGATGCTGCGTCTGAACCGATCATCACGGATTTCGTAGGTGTCTGTCTTGGTCATTGCAATATCGACTTGGGTTGCTACAAATTGCATAGCAATATAGGTTGCTACAGAAAGTATAGCAAGTGACTAAGATACCGATACCAGGTCAGCCTGTTCGTGGTTCAAAAAGCGGCGCGCCCATTATGGCTCTGTTCGATCTGCTTGGACGGCACTGGGCTATGGGAGTCCTTTGGTCGTTGAGCGAGGCTGGCCCATGCACATTCCGAAAGCTGCAAGAAGAGTGCGAAACAATCTCACCTGCGGCACTCAACACCCGACTGAAAGAGCTTCAAGCGGCGGGATTTGTTCATCGCGTTGCTGAAGGATATGCGTCGACTGATCTGGGACAACACCTCTATGATCATCTTTGCCCACTCGGAGACTTCAGTAAGGAGTGGGCAAAACACTTACACTCTCAGGCATAGGAAAGCGGACGTTCAGAATCATTGATTGAAAGTTCGGTTTGTCCGCATTCTGTAATGTCGAAACCCAAGCGAGGGTGCGGCCGCAGCGAAAGTCCGGTCTGACGGGCCGCGCCGCAGCGATGGCAGGATGTGGTGAAGGGCAGCTTAGGGCCGTCCCCGCAGGTCCAGCCCCGTCCAATATGCGAAAATGCTGCGACCGACCAAATGGCAGCGATGAGCCCACTTAAACCGATGCTGCGCGTTGCTCGAACGTCAGCTTTGCGTTGGCACTCTAGGTGCGTTGTCAGGCTCATAGAACATAATCAAAATCTGGTTCAAATGGTTCTCATCCGTTGGAATCCCAGTATTAGCTGCCATTTCGATACCGTTTTAGTGTCTGCGGATAGTTCGGTGGAAAACTCCAGACAGCTTCGCCCGGAGCACGCACAAGCCCGCGCGCTTGAGGATCTCGGTCTGTAAGCAGAGAAATGAACAGGTCACTGCTGGCCCATGGCGAAGATCGGAAATACCAATGCCCGTTTCCTGTATCGGCCGCTTCGGCCTCGGTCACGTCGATGATATGTAGGGTTTTCATCTCAGAAAGTCGGCGCTGAAACAGAGACCCATTTATTGCTTCATCGGAAACCTGACCCAGACGGTCGCGACCGAAAACCAACCGTGACATCGCAAGCGCTGAATCAGTCTGCGATTGATAGAGTGTCAAATCTGTAACGGCATCCAGAAGGCCGTCTTCAATCGATTGCAAAAAGTAGCTTCGATCAAGATCGCTGCTGATCAGGATCAGCCGTCCCAGCCGTGGCTTTGGTTCAGGCCGCAAAGCAATCTGATAGGCGGCTTCAAATGCTAGCCTCGACCCAGCGCTGTATCCTATAAGGTGAATGCGCCGGGCGTTGGTGTTTGCCGACAGGTATTCGACAAGAGACCGCAAATTGCGGCGCGTCGCCAATGCAGATTCCTGATCCCGGAAATACGCCAGGCGATTGGGTGTAGCGGGCCAGTTGTAGCTGATGAAAGCGCCCTGATAGCCCAGAAAGTGCTGCAACTCTTTGGAAACAAGGGTCGAGTAGTCAAAATCGACATTGTAGCCATGGATATAGATGAAAATGTCTTTGTTGCGAGAGGCTGCAAGGTGATCGTCAAGCCGTTGGGCAAACCGAAGACCGGCTGCATTCATCTCCTGTCGCGAAGGTGGATCGTTCATGTAGCGTGTAACGCTGAACGGCATGACACCAATCTCTTGTACATCAGATAAGCTGAGCGTGTAGTCTTTAGCGCGGTCGCGCGTCATGGTAACGTGGCGAAGCTTTTCCAACGTTGCCAGTGGGGGGTTGCTTTGCACATCGGCAACGCCGGTGCGCAGAATGTGACCGCGCTCATTGTTCTAATAGGCTTGTGGGTCACCGGGAACCGCGGGCAGCCGATCTGTGGCGTAGAATAGCTGCGAACGCTGCACAAAGTTGTCTGCCGTGATGCCCTTGTAAGGGTCAAAAGCAGCCTCGGCATAGACCGTTGGTGAAGGCATCAGTTCAATTTCGTCATAGATATTTGGCCCGCAGCCAGCCAGGACACAGAACGAACACACGGTTGCCGCAGGCAAAGCCCTGGTAATCAGTCGCCTCGTCGTTCCTTTCCTCAATTGCCTTTGTCCGACTGTTCGCATCCAACTGCAATTGTCTGTCCCAAGCATGACGGCACCGGTGCTCGCGCCTTGGTGCAATTTCGAAACTTCAGACCTGTTTGTGTTCGGCATGGCCGCCTTTCGCATAATGCCTTTGCTCAGAAGCTGTATGTCACACCCAACACGGGTCCGGATTGTGAGAGCTTGAACTTGCTATCACCTTCACCTTTGTCGACCAGGATGTAGCGATAACCTGCGCGCAAATTCCACTTTGGAGTGATGGCATACCCCACCGTAGCTACAAATTGCGCCGTTTCGCGATTTGAGCGAAATCCGCCGTAGTCAGCCAAGGCAATTGCTGACCAGCGGTCATTGATCTGATACCGGATACGGGCTGCAATTAGGGGATCTACCCAATCGTCGCTGGTTCTTGAACTTGGTGCCGGGGTGGGGCCGCCGACCAGAGTGATTGTGCTGCTGGTATCAAACCAACGAAACCCGCCACCGAGATCGACAACCAGAGCTTGGTCCTGATAGACCGTGTAAGCCGCATACCCGCTGAAGAACTGTGTCTTCAGGCTCGTTTCTGCGCCGCTGAACACCGGGCCAGGGGTGTCGCCTTCAAACGACAGGTCTGTGCGCATGTAGTCTGCGATCAGTGACCATCGACCGTGTCGCGCCTCAACCGTGCCCATAAAGGCGAGGTCTAGATTATCAAGTGCGTCGCTGAAGCTCAGTTCCGACTCTAAGGGGCCAATGGTTGTCTCGGTATCTGCGCCATAGATGTAGAAGCTGCCGTAAAAGCTCCAGCCAGAGTCCTGAGCCACTGCTGGAGACCCGTAGAGCAGCGTAGTCGGCGCAACTAGAAAGCTACACACGATACTCCTTACCTGTGTGAAGTCCATGATCTGCTCCCCTTTTTTGATCCCAAGATTGAAGCGCGGCAAAAAGGTGAGCCGCGTCGTATTCCTGTTACGTTTCACAATCGCATTCGACCGGGTCGAGTATCGGAACAGATGCCTCAACGCCATTCATTTCACGGGCGCGAAACTCCGACGGTGTCTGACCCGTCCATTTCTTGAAGGCCCGTGTCATGGCCGTCGCGTCAGAGTACCCCAACTGATCAGCAATATCGCCGACCGACAATTCAGACTTGGAAAGCAGGTGCTTCGCCTGGTCACATTTGGCTTCGATGACGATGCGCGACAGTGATGTCCCATAGGCAGCAAGCCGTCGGTTGAGAACCGCGCCTCGAAAACCGCATGCCTTGGCGAGCGCCGTAGCCGACAAGTCCGTGCGCCCGACCATTGAGTTGGCAACGCTTTGGATCGAACTCAACAAATCTGTGGGCACTGGGTTTTTTTCGTCCTGAGTGGTCGATACGTACTCGGTGGAGGTTCGGTTAACCAGTTCAAATAAAAGCCAAGCACTTGGGAAGCGGATTGAATACCCGTCTGAGCCCGCACCTACCGCCCGGATGCCGTAGAAGTAAGACGGGAGCAGATCAGGACGGTTCACACGCACAAGAACCTTATTTGCTTCCCAACGCTGACCTGCGGTTTCATGGAGCAACGTAGCCCATCGGCTGATCTGAAACGCATCCATATAGGCGGGCGAACAGCATGGCGTGAACCTGCGTTTGGCGGACAGCACGGCGAATTCTCCAGAGACATCGAGTGTCATGGTGACCGCATTTGTGTTGTTTCCCGCATGAACGCAAAACCTGGCAATGAAATCGGCCAACGACTTTGCTACGCGAAAGGCCTGTCCGAATGGGGATGCAACGGTCGGATCTGAAGTTTGACCAACAAGTGCTGGAAAGTCTGGGGATGTCTTTTGTGCGACGGCTTCAAACACGGCATAGACAGTGTCGTGCGGAATGAAACAACTCGGAGCGTTCAACTTCGAGAAGGATAGATCGAATTCCGCAAGGAGACTTTCTACAGATTGACCGGATTCTTGAAACGCAAGCAAAAGCGGCACGATAACCCGCCCGCGTGTAAGCGGCGGTGTTCTGTGTTGAGCATGTGCGTCCTGCCCTGTCATCATAGCTCCTTAAGACCCCGCAATTGAAAGGTCAGGCACGTCAAGCATAGACCAGCGCGGCTCAGTGTCCCTGACCTGCGTCAAAGCAGAAGTCACTTTTTGAGGTAAAAAAGTCAGGTGCCCGCTGGTAGGGGCTCAATCGAAATGAACCACGCTACCCGCAGAGAGTGCGCTCTAACAGACTGACATCACCGCATGAATAATAGGCACGCCGCTGGGTCAATATGCAAAGAGAGTTTCTAGTTGTTGGCCGAAGCGCTATCGCTACCTGTCATTTTTGACCAGTTTTCGGAGGCGGCCGCTCCAATCTGTCAGGGCATACATTCGAACTTTGTGGTTTGTTGGAGAGAGATGGCCACGGCTCCAATTGTAGCATTTCAAAAACAACAAAATGAGAGGCGTGAGAGTGAGCTTTTGATCAGGTGCCGGGACCATCAAACAATGCATTTCTGTAATTGGCTAGTGGAGCGGGCAAACTATGAATCTCACGCACAAACGCTGGAAACTTGCTGCTTTAGCTTTCCTGATTGGAAGCACAGCGACCGCTCAGAGCTTTGATACCACGGTCGATGCACTTGCTGAGACATACGAAGTGCCCATTACCATTAACAACTTTGTTCGGGCTGCTACAGACAACGAACTGAAGACGTACAATGGTCTGGCCGGAGGCGTAAATCAGTTCTTTCACTTCAAAGAACCCACCCCCATCGACAATCAGCCCACCATTCGGATGAATCGCGACACACTCTACAGCGTTGCGGTAATTGATATCAGCAAAGGCGCAAGCTTGACTCTGCCCGATGTGGGCGACCGATACATGACGACGATGGTGGTCAATCAGGATCATTTCATCAATGAAGTGTTCGACGGTGGCGGTGTGTTCCAGCTTGACATGGACACCTTTCATACCCCCTACGTACTTGTTTTCATGAGAATACTTGTGGATGCCGAGAGCCCTGAGGATGTCGCGGTAGTCAATGCAATTCAAGATGGGTTCACCATTGATGCCGCCTCCGCGACGCCCTTCGAGATGCCCAGTTACGACGCGGAGAGCTTTGAGGCGCTGCGCCAAGCCGCAATTGAGCTGGGCAGGTTCGCCACAGACAGCGTCCGGACTTTTGGTACGGCAGATCATGTAGACCCATTGCGCCATTTCCTTGGCACCGCCGTCGGCTTTGGCGGACTGCCCGAAGACGAGGCCTTTTATCTCAATATCGAGCCCGGCCTGTCGCTTGGAGAATACAAAATCCAGGTCCCAGCGGATGTGCCAGTGAACGCGTTCTGGTCCGTGAGCCTCTACAATGCAGACGGGTTTTTTGAACTCAATTCCCTCGACTCGTATGTGGTCAATTCGGTCTCAGGCACCAAGAATGACGATGGCAGTGTGACCGTGCATTTCGGCGGTTGCGACGACGGACGCGTGAACTGTCTCCCGATCATGGATGGCTGGAACTATGCCGTGCGCCTCTATCAGCCGGGCCCAGAGGTCATCGACGGAAGCTGGGTCTTCCCCACAGTAGAACCCGCAAACTGAACAACAGGATGCCTACGATGAAAAAGCTTCTTCTGACAGTCGCGCTTACACTCCCGACAGGCGTTTGGGCCGAAGACATGGTCGATGTGACCGTCGACACCCTTGTGCGCGCCGAGACAGATCACATGTTTCGCACCAACATAGCCAATCTCGGCCTCGCTGTTGGCGAGTTAGGGCATATGCGCGAAGCCACCACACCGGACAACCAGCCGGTTATCCGCATGAATCAGGACACGCTCTACTCCGGCATCTTGCTGGATTTGAGCAAACCCGTCGAAGTGACATTGCCCGAAGCGGATGGCCGTTATATCTCGATGCATGTCATCAATCAGGACCACTTCATGTATGCCGAGGCAGAGCCCGGCACGTATCAAATCACACAGGAAGACCTTGGTACGCGCTTTGGTTTCATCGCGTTTCGCACATTTGTCGATGTGACAGACCCGGATGACATTGCCGCCGCACAGGTGGCACAGGATGGGATTGTTGTCAGCGGCGGTGGAACGGGCCCGTTTGATGCGCCCAACTGGAACACCGAACAACTTGCCACTGCGCGTCAGGCGATAAACGACTTATCCCTGCTGGGCACCGATACAGCCCGGGCCTTTGGCAGAACAAAGGACGAGATTGATCCGGTTCAGTTTCTGGTCGGGGCGTTCTCGGGTTGGGGCGGTCTTCCGCCTGAGGCCGCGATCTACATGTTGAACGCGGTCGATCAGAATGACGGCGAAACACCACATGCGGTAACGGTCAAGGATGTGCCGGTTCGGGCGTTCTGGTCGGTGACCGTCTATAACGGTGACGGTTTTCTGGAAGCCAATGATCTGGGCGTAAACAGCTACAACGGCTACACAGCCGAAGCCGTAGAAGACGGCTCGGTCACCTTGCATTTCGGCGGGTGCGACGATGGCCGCGTGAACTGTCTGCCGATTACTCCGAGCTGGAATTACGCGATCCGCCTCTATGAGCCCGAGGATGCAATCCTGAACGGCACTTGGACCTTCCCGAAGCTTGAGCAGATCAACTAGACCGCTCGCCCAAACCCCATCTCAAAAGGAGTACACGGCTATGCGTCGATCCCATACTCTTATGGGGCTGCTTATTGCAGCCAATGCCGGAACCGCAACCGTTGCAGACGAGGCATCCGATCTGGCCCAGGAACTGGCCAACCCGCTTGCGGCAATCGTCTCGGTTCCGTTTCAATTGAACTACGATGAAAATCTGGGCGTCTCTGATCAGGGCTCGCGCACCACGCTGAACTTTCAACCAGTCGTGCCCTTTCAACTGAACGATGACCTTAACCTGATCACCCGAACTATCATTCCTTACATCTGGCAGGAAGACGTTGTGCCGGGCACGCGCCAGGAGGGGTTCGGAGATATCCTGTTCTCCGCGTGGTTCTCGCCAATCGGAACCGGGGACATAACGTGGGGTGTGGGTCCCGTTGTGCGTTTTCCAACCTTTAGCGACGTATCGAGTGATACATGGGCCGCTGGGATCACCGGGATTGCCTTGCGGCAGACGGGGCCGTGGACCTATGGTGCACTGGCCAATCATCTGTGGGATCTAGAAAGCAACCCCGACACCCCCACGAATGTGAGTTTTCTCCAGCCTTTTGTTGCTTATTCCACCGAAGGCGCGTGGACCTATTCGCTGCAAAGCGAAAGCACCTATGACTGGGAAACTGAAGCCTGGGCTGTGCCTATTAACGCTTCGGTCTCCAAGCTAGCCCAATGGGGGGCGCTGCCGGTCAATCTGCAAGCGGGGGCGGGCTACTGGCTGGAAGCGCCCGAGGTGGGTGCCGAGGGCGTTCGCTTGCGTTTGCAGGCTCAGGTCGTCTTGCCCGGAGGGCGCTGACGTTTGGCTGAAGCAGAGCTCATGAAATGTCGAAAATAGGGAGGTCTTGATGGCCGATCAGATGCAACGCAATGCGCAAGCGCATGTCGAGCTTGACCCAGACCATGAAGATCTGATTGTCAGAAGCTGCAATCGTCTCATTCGACACGCCGTTCGGGTGATGTCTTTGTTCATGGTCGTTGTGATCGCATTTGCCGTCATCGACGCCGGTTACTCGTTCTATATCAAGCTTGTAAGTCCGCCGGTCTTGATTCTTGACGTCAGTGATCTGTTGGAGGTATTTGCGGCCGCGCTTGTCGTGCTGATCGCCATCGAGATTTACACGAATGTCACGCTCTACCTGACGGCCGATGTCATACATGTGAAGCTAGTAGTTGCAACTGCCCTGATGGCCGTTGCCAGAAAGGTCATCACACTCGACACGACGGACCTGGAGCCGCTTTATTTCGTTGGGTATTCTGGACTCGGTCTGGCGTTTGGCGTCACGTATTGGTTGTTGTGGCGTGGCAAGTAGGTATTTCACAGAACACTTTAATAGACGCTGGCATAAGCAAGATCGCCGACATTTGTGTTTTTTTGAAGCCGCAATTGGCACCTTATTCAGCCAAGGAAGAAACGTTTGATATTCCCAAAAAATCCGGAAGCAGACCTTGGCACTTGTCCGGCGAAAGATCGCTTTGTCCGCGCTGACCGTGAGTTCAACCGGCCCCCGATTTTGCGCTCTCGGCGGAGGTCTCCTCTAACGGGCCGCGTCGCGGCGACGGTGACCAGGGTCGAACGGCAGCTATCTCAAAGCACGAGCAACGTGTTTTGCATGAACTTGCCCTCGGCGGGTTGATCCAATTCGAGCGCCTGAAAAACGGCAAAGTCCATGACCTCACTTGTTAGACGCGTGACGGTTAATGCGATCACCTGAGGAGCGCCAAATACAGCGGCGCGGCGCCGGCTCTGTATCTTTCCCAAAGCTTATCGGTTGCGGGGATGGTTGCGCGCCTTGCGTTCATTTCCCCGTTTGTAGTTGCCGGTGACGCGAGCCATTTCCTGCTGTTGGCTCTCGAAATCCAGACCATTCATATCTTGCAGAAACCATTCCGCCTTGTCGCCCCGAAGAATCGTTGCATGCCGACCGTGATGATCGACAACTACGTCGCCAGTCTTGGCGCGCCGGTAAGTGAAACCAAGATTGCTCATTTCGATCTCGTCGTATTGTTGCTCTGGGTGTCTGACATCAGCGCTCGCCGGACAGGTTTTGGGCTTGGATTAACAGGAAATCCGGAACATCGAAATGTACCGTTGGCAAGTTAGTCAGGGGCGTTTAGCGCCAAACACGCAAACACTTCTCTTCTGAAGAAAAGATCCGGATTGTCCTGATCGGTCTGCGGGATGAAGTGAGCATTGCGTCGCTGGGGAAATTGGCGAACGCGACTTGTGGGCTGAACGACTTTATTCAACTGATCTAGAATTCCCGCTCTTGGACAATAAATGCGCATGACTTTGTGTGGTCGACAAAATTGGACTCGTCTTGCAGCAATTCTACGCTTAGTTCTTGCATTTCAGAGGTGCCCATCGCCTCCATCAGATCTTCTTCAGAAGAGAACCAGACCTCAGCCAAACCGTCAAATTCCGGTTGCATGTTTCTGGACTCTCTCATCGCACCATTCAGTGGGCTGTCAATTGTATGGCTTTGTACGTACCGCTTAGAGCGCATTACCGTCGCGTTCTTTTGAAAAAATGGCCCGTGCTTGTTCAGCCAATAATCCTGAAACTCTTCTCGGCTAATGTCCGAACGGCGGCGCAAACACATGATCAGTTTAATCATCGGGAATATCTCTTTCTGATGCTCAGATGCTCTGAGTATGAGCGGAAATACTGAAAGGTCCAATAGCCAGCAGTGGCCAACCAATACGCAGGCATGTAAATAGATTGCTACTCTATCCGCGCGGCGAAGGGACTGTTAACAGACATTGTGATATCAAGATTTAGCACTGTTTTGGAGCGCCACTTGAAGGCAGACCTCAGCGAAAACGCCCTTGAAGCAACCGACTTTCTGAAGGCCATGGCGCATGATGGTCGTCTGCAGATATTGTGCTTGCTTCTCACCGGAGAAATCTGTTGGAGAAATTCAGGACATGTTCTCCATGCGCCAGGCTGCAGCCTCGCAGCAACTGTGCCGTCTGCGCCTTTCTGGGTTGATCGATGCAAGACGCGATGGGAAGAACATTTACTACAGGATCGCCGATCAACGAGTATCAGCAGTCATAGCTGTATTGTATGAACTGTTTTGTGACGATGTGGGTGATGCGTGAGAGGTTAGAAGGATCTGTTGCAAAGTTTTGGCTGTTGACGTGCATGGGTGTAGTGTGTGGATGGCTTTCGGTCCCAACTAGTCGAAAGTCAGCTCATGATCTCCTTTAAAGGCGCACAATATCCCAAGGATGTGATCCTCTTTGCTGTGTTCTTCTACCTTCGATACGGCGTGTCATACCGGGATCTGGAAGAAATCATGTACGAGCGAGGCGTTGCGGTAGATCACACGACGCTGAACCGTTGGGTGACAAAATACGCTAGTGCAATTGCCGATGTTGCGCGCAGGCGAAAGGGACCGTGCGACCGTTCTTGGAGAATGGACGAGACTTACATCAAGGTGAAAGGAGCGTGGGTTTATCTCTATCGAGCTGTCGACAAGCACGGCAAGACGCTTGATTTCATGCTTTCCCCGCGACGAAACAAACCGGCTGCGACAAAGTTCTTCGCCAGGATGCTGGAGGTCAACGGGCTTCCGAGGAAGATTGTCATCGACAAAAGCGGAGCTAACACGGCTGGCATCAAAGCCATAAACAAGATGCTGAAAGGCTTTGGTTGTCCGATCCCAATCGAGATGGTCAGGCGGAAGTATCTGAATAACATCGTGGAACAGGACCATCGCTTCATCAAGAGACGCACTCGACCGATGTTAGGGTTCAAAGCTTTTGATTCAGCGGCGGCTGCACTGGACGGAATCGAAGTAGCGTACATGATCCGCAAAGGTCAGCTCACGCCCGGAATCTGTCCGTTTCGTCAGTTTGCGGAACTGGCGGCATGAGCCGCGGGTTCGGTGTCAACTCTTCGGTCAGTAAGAAACTTTGCAACAGATCCATAGCTTTCTCCGTTCATCTCCAGAATGCTGACATGGTGAGGCAGCCGGTCGAGTGAGGCGCGGCGAACCGGCGTTAACCTGATGCCTTTCCTCAAAACCTTGACCTGCCAGCGCAATAAAATTGACCCGCGTATTGCCAGATTGATTGCACACCGCGCAACAAACACGTTTGGCAGAAAGGTATCACAAGATGAAAAAGGTGATGGTTGCATCCGCTACAGCGTTCGCTCTTGTCGCAAGTGCGGGAATGTCCATGGCCGGGCCGTCTCGTGACAGCCTCAGTGGGTTTCTTCAGAATGTCCGCACTGCTGCGCAAAGCTATGTCTCCAAAGCCGTCACCGCCAAGCATGCGATTACTGAGTTGACTGCAACCTCAGGACCAACGTTCTGGGTTGAGATCGATGGGAAACACGACAGCTATGATGTCGGTGAGGGCGAGATGACGACGAACAGCGGCAGTCTCCAATATGGCGCGAATTTGCTTTTGGGTGAGGTCGCAGGCGGACAGGTGTTTGGCGGCCTGGAGTTTGGCATCGGTAGCCTGTCCTCGAACGTCGGGACCAACTGGGCCAGCGCCAATATCTCGGCTGACGCTTACGATGCCACCCTTAGCGCACTATGGGTGGCAGACAGTCTGATCTATTTCGACGGGCAACTTCGCTACGGGTATATCGACGGCCAGATACGCCCCAACGGCGGGGCCGCCGTGGATGCCAACGGCAGTGGGTATGAGATAGCCGTTGAAGTGGGCAAGCCTTTCACATTGGCAAATGACTGGGCACTCATTCCGCAAGTCCAGGTTATGTACAGCGATATAGACATGGACGATGTCCCTGATCGGATCGAGGGTGGTCGGGTCGGAACTTTGGTGGATGGCAATACGCTGACGGCCCGGCTCGGGCTGCGTGCTGAACGTGTTACTACGAACAATTCGATGCTGTATGGTCAAATCGATTTCTACCATACCTTCGACAACGCGACCTCGGTGGTGTTTGGGCAAAATACTGTATTCACCGAGCGAGGTCAGAACACCGCCGCCCTGACTTTAGGCGGCAATGTCCTCCTCTCCGACTACTCGCAACTCTATGCCGAGATCACCAGTGAAACCGGATTGGGAAGCAGTTCGGATGACTACAGCTTTGGCTGGAACATCGGCTTCGAGCTTCAGTACTAAAGCGAAATGGGGTTCAGGCCTGAGCTTGATGTCTTTTCTCAAAACCTTGACGAGACAGCGCAATAAATCCGGGCCGCGGATTGCCAGATTGGTTTCACACACAGCGTATCAAGCACGCTCAACCGAAAGGGACCAGGAAAATGAAAAAGACACTGATTACATCTGTCACCGCATTCGCCATTGTTCTGAGTGCCGGAATGTCCATGGCTGGCCCGCTGCGCGGCCACGACCAACGGGGGCATACACAGGATGTTCGTACAATGGTTTCGCAAGCATTCCACTCTGACGGGAGGGGCAACATGATTGACGTAAAACCCCAGGCTTCACAAACGCAATTGCAGGGTACGACGTCGACTGCAGGAAGCTCCGGGGTACCTTCAATAGTGTCTAAAGAATGCTCGGACCTTTGGGCAAATGGGAACAAAGGAACAGAATGTGACATCACTATTGACCTGCATTACGTCGACGTGCCTGAGTTCAGCTTTGATCGAACAAACCTTAGAAACGTTTTGGACATTGATGCTGGTACAGTGGTCAAACACATGGTGCGCTAAGCCTGCGATGTCACAAGTGACCCAACAGTGTGAACGGTCTCAATGGACGTGCCCGGTTCTAAAACGTTTTGCTTCTAACCTGAATCGAAAAGAGTACCTGCGCTAGCTTGATGTGTTTTCTCAAAACTATGACGTGCTAACGCAATAAATCAGTGCCGCAGCTTGCCAGATTGGTTTCACACACAGCGTATCAAGCACGCTCAACCGAAAGGAACCAGGAAAATGAAAAAGACACTGATCACATCCGTCACCGCATTCGCCCTTATTCTGAGTGCTGGAATGTCGATGGCTGGCCCGCGTAATGGCCATGGCATCCGCGCACAGGCCCATGATGTTCGCTTAACGGTTTCGCAAATACATACTCATGGTGAATCCAAATCCAAATCCCAACAAGCCATCAAAGGATCCGGCCGCAGCTCCGGCTTGGCATCACAGCCTTCGGTTAATGAAGATAATTGTGATTCATGCACTGACGCCTGGTCGTAAACGCGCGGCACTTTATCAGCGGACGCTTGAGGCGGTATTTCGGTCGACAAGCGTCCGCTAAACATTTCGAACACTGCCCGGCGATTTGCCCGTCCAAATCTTGTAGGCATTGGAAAACGCAGCCTGATCAGAATACCCGAGTGCAAATGCAATCTCTGAAAGACTGAGCTTGGGATCATCAAGATACTGCTCTGCCAATCTATGTCGGGTGTCTTTTAACAGTTGTTTATAGGTCGTGCCTTCTTTCGCAAGCTTGCGCCCAAGTGTGCTGACACTCGTCCCAAGCGTATTTGCAATTTCATCTTGTGTCGGCGCACTAAAAGACAGTCGCGACGTTATCTCGCCCTGCACCAAAGAGCTTGTTTCACCGATGGCTGGGGGCAAGTCCTTCATCAAGTTCTGCACATGCGTTTCAAGGTGCAACAGCAATGCGGGGTCCGTATCTTTGATCGGAATGCCCATCACTGCCTTGTCGAACAGGATACCTGGAACGCGTTGACTATGCTTGACATCAATCGACAAAGTTTCGGAAATCTGCGAGCTTTTTTCTTCGGTCAATTCATGCGGAAACCGTATTTCCAGGACAGGTAGGGGTGCCTCAGCCGCAATTTGAAAACTGGTCAGGAATGCGGAAACCCGAAACTCGTTATGAGCGCCATCAGCAC